>CANHBY010000091.1 GCA_947458895.1 Burkholderiales bacterium
CAGGCCAATACCTGTGCCTTCTACGGCAGATCGGTCACGGCCGAGTCGGTTGAAGGGCTGGAACAGGTTTTGCATTTGCTCGCGTGTCATGCCCAGACCGGAGTCGGTCACGCTGATATGGATTCGGTCTTCCTCTCGTTTGGCCTCAAGGTGGATGCGGCCGTTGCGTGTGTTGTATTTGACAGCGTTGCTCAACAGGTTGGTCAAAATCTGCTTGACGCGTGTGGCATCGCCATCAAGGTGAACAGCGTCTTTGGGCAGGCTTTGGGTAATGGAAATGCCGTGCCGATGGGCTTCATGTTCGATCATCGGCAGTGTGGCAGCCAGCAGCGAGGGCAGGTGCAGTTGCTGAAGGTTGACCTGCAGATTGCCAGTTTCGATGCGCGAAAGGTCCAGTACCTCATTGATCAGGTTGAGCAAATGCCATCCGGCCTGTTGAATCTGGTCAACCCAGGTGAGCTGTTTGGGCACCAGGGGGTTGCGGGTATCTAGTTCCAGCAGCTGGGCAAAGCCCAGCATGGCGTTGAGTGGCGTGCGCAACTCATGGCTCATGCGCGATAGGAAATCACTCTTGGCCTCATTGGCGGCTTCGGCAGCCTCGCGGGCCCGCTCCGCTTCGTCCAGGCGCATGTGCTCGGAGATGTCTTCCACTGCACTCACGATTCGGCGTGGCCGCCCCGCAGCGTCTCGCAGCAGTGAAACCGTGCACTGCACGAAAATGATGTCGCCATGTTTTTTGACATAACGGGTTGATCGGCGATAGGCATCAATTTCGCCGCGTACCAATTCGCCTCGCAAATCAAGGTCTTCCTGGTTTTCTTCGGGGTGGGTGAAGTCGAAGGCGTTCATCGACAACAACTCATCATTGCTATAGCCCACCAGATCACAAAATCTCGGGTTCACCTGTTTGAGCTTGCCGCGCAGGTCGGCATAGGCCACGGCAATGGGCACAATGTTGAAGATATTGCGGAAGCGCTGTTCGCTTTCGCGCAGGGCATCCTCGGCCCGCTCTCTCTCCTTGACTTCCTGAAGCAGCGCAGCGGTTCTGGCATTCACCGCATCTTCAATTCGCCCCGTGCGTCCGGTGACGGTCAGTAGCAAAGCACCCAACATACCTGCACAGACCAGTGAAATCAGAGACATCAAACTTTTGCTACCCTGCTGGGGTGCTTGTGCAAACAGCACGTCTTGGCGGGGGAAGATGCGCAACTCCCAGGTTCGGCCCCCGATCAGCAAGCGCTCGCTGCGCATGATTTGTTGGGTGTTTTTTTCACAGTCCACCGGGCCAGCCAGGCGCTGAACTTGCGCGCCGCCTGAGGACTGGTCGAGGATGCAAATGATCAAGTTGTTTGGCAGGTTCGATTGGATGACATTGAGCAAATCGTCCATTCGCAGTGTCGCAAAAACCACGCCCCTGAAATTCGCAATTCGCTGTGTTTCCGTTCTGGGCTGCCCGCGGTAGATCGCGTGGTAGATAACGACGCCCATGGCGCTGTGCTGCTCGCTCGGGCCCTGAATCAAGTTGAAACCTCGGGTCGCGATGGGTTCGTCTCGCAGCGTCGATAGCGAGATGGCTTGCCGTGCTTCGGGCACGGACCAACTGTTGAAACCCAGCGCAATGTCATTTTGAGCCTGGGGCTCAATGTAGCGTATGGAGATGATGTCATTGCCGATGGGCAGTTCATCAATGCTTGGGGCAGTGACTGAACTTTGCTGCTCCCGGCCGTGGACTCGGAACTTTTTCAGGCCTTCAGCAATTGCTTTGGCCTCGAATGCACCAAGTTTTTCCTTGGCTACCCGCTCGCTCCAGCCCAAGGCAAGAATCTGACTGTATTGGCGAAGCCATCGTGCGGACATGTCTTTGAACTGGTTCCTCGAGAATTCGTTTGACAGCTCGTGCGTGCTCCGGATTGCTTCGAGCGCATTGAGTGGTTGCTGAAGCTGTGTTTCCAGGCTGGCCAGGGTGGTCGCGATGCCAAGGTTAAAGTTGCTCTTGGCACGCTCGCGGTCCAGACGAAGCACGTGACTCATGCCCAGTGCCAGCATCACCGAAGCAATGGTCAGTGTGACCCCCACAGAAAACCGCTTGGCTCGCCATTCTTGGCTGGGTTGGCCAATCAGGGTGAGCATGATGGGGGTCGCGAGTATCACTCCCAGTGTGTCGCCACTCCACCACGTCAGCCAAGTGAAATGGAACTGCGCCGCACCATCAACAGCTGCGTTGGCCACAGTGATGGCACCCATCGTGGCGCTCAGTAAGCAGGAGGCTGCCCCCAACGAATAGAACAACACCAGGTCACGAGGCTCAGAGAGGGTGAGGGGATATCGCACGAACCGTCTGATGAGCATGGCCCCCACCAATGCTTGCAGGGTGACGCCAAGACTGATGAAGGCGGCTGCCGTGGCGGCGTGCCAGTTAGGTCCCAGCGTGGTGGTGTTCAGGTGAATCAGGAACGACACCGCAGCCACCATTGGAGCCATTCGGTTGCCCCACACGAGAACGCACGCCAGCGCGACACCGGCCGCTGGAATGAAGGGGGATGCACTGCCGCTCAGATTGCCGAGAAGCGTGCCCAACGCCCCAGCGACCGAGCATGCTATGCCGGTCAGGAAAAGGTGCAAGAGATCGGCCCTCGAGGGACGTGCAGATCGGTCAAGGGGCTCAGCGGCGGAGCTGGGTTGCATGAAAGCCAAACTTGAAAGGCAGCAGGGCATCTCGGGGGTGAAGCCCCCGAGGGACGATACCATCACAACAGCCTCCAAAACGGAAGGCTCGGACAGTAGGAATTATCCATGCAGATGGAGCCGCAAACTGAAGGTCTGCGATCTTCCGGGTGAGGTCATGACGCAGGTCACGACTGATTACTTTGCCAACTACGCGCTGAAGATGATGCTCGTCAAGCCGGAGTTGGCCGGCACCCTTCAGACTCTGCCGGGAAAACTGGGGCCTGATCGGAAAGTCGTTGTCGGGCAGAAAATGGTCTGTTGGAGTGAGCTGCAAGGAGCAAAGCACAGCAATACCAGTGGGTATTGCGAGCATTTGCAACGCCGCAGATCACTTTAAGAGACCGTTTTACGCTTGGCGAGGAGTTTCCGAACAGGCCCTGGTGGCGAACATCATGTTGCTCAGCTGTTGAAATTCAGTGTGCCGTCCCCAGTTAATGTTCAAAGGCAAAGGTGTTCCTGGCTGCACGCGTTTCCCACCTTAACCCCCGTTCGCTTTTGTGGCTTGTGTGGCTCCCGAATAGCACGACCTCTTCACCGTGTCGATTTCTTTCGGGGCGGGCTCAAAAACACAAGGTATGGGATGACACCGCGGTGACCAGGACCGCCCTTGAAACCAGATTGGGCAGTTGACCGCTCGCCACAGGAGAACTTCATGCGACTCGATAAATTAACCACCAAATTCCAAGAGGTCCTCGCTGATGCTCAGAGTTTGGCACTAACACGTGACAACCCCTACATCGAGCCGTCTCACGTGTTGCTGGCCATGCTGGCTCAAGCCGAGGGGCCTAAGTCGTTGTTGGCGCGTGCGGGTGTCAACACCCAAGGGCTACAGGTTGCGCTGGAGGCTGAGGTTACCAAGTTGCCACAAGTGCAGGGTGGTGAACAGGTTCAGGCCGGCCGCGATTTGCTCGGCTTGTTCCAGGCTACCGAAAAAGAGGCCAGCAGGCGCGGCGATCAATTTTTGGCCAGCGAAATGTTTTTGCTGGCCCTGACTGACACCAAAGCCTCAATTGGTGCTCTGGTTCGCACCCACGGCCTAACGCGCAAATCATTAGAGGCCGCCATTGATGCGGTTCGTGGCAGTCAAAAAGTCGACAGTGCTGGTGCGGAGGAGCAGCGAGAGGCGCTCAAAAAATACACCCTGGACCTCACCGAGCGCGCACGCAAGGGCAAGCTAGACCCGGTGATTGGCCGCGATGATGAAATTCGGCGCGCCATTCAAGTGTTGCAGCGGCGCTCGAAAAACAACCCCGTGTTGATCGGCGAGCCAGGCGTGGGCAAGACTGCCATTGTGGAGGGCTTGGCCCAGCGCATCGTGGCGGGTGAGGTGCCTGAATCGTTGAAAAACAAACGCGTTCTCGTGCTGGACATGGCGATGCTCCTGGCCGGGGCCAAATACCGTGGTGAGTTCGAAGAGCGGCTCAAAGCGGTGCTCAAAGAGGTGGCTCAGGATGAGGGCCAAACCATCGTTTTCATCGATGAAATTCACACCATGGTGGGCGCCGGCAAGTCAGAAGGTGCCATTGATGCTGGCAACATGCTCAAGCCGGCGCTGGCGCGGGGTGAGCTGCACTGCATTGGCGCGACCACGTTGGATGAATATCGCAAGTACATTGAAAAAGACGCCGCCCTTGAGCGACGCTTTCAAAAAATCCTGGTGGGCGAGCCCACCGTGGAAGCCACCATCGCGATTCTTCGGGGCTTGCGTGGAAAATATGAAGTTCACCATGGCGTAGACATCACCGACCCCGCCATTGTGGCGGCGGCAGAGCTCAGCCATCGCTACATCACTGACCGCTTCTTGCCCGACAAGGCAATCGACCTGATTGATGAGGCCGCCGCCAAGGTCAAAATTGAGATCGACTCTAAACCAGAGGCCATCGACAAGCTTGACCGCCGCTTGATTCAACTTCAAATTGAGCGTGAGGCTGTCAAACGCGAAAAAGATGAGGCCTCTAGAAAGCGCCTCGGGTTGATTGAGGAAGAAATTTCCAAACTCCAGCGCGAGATTGCTGACCTGGAAGAGATCTGGAAGGCCGAAAAAGCCTCTGTGCAAGGTTCGGCCCAGCTCAAGGAAGAAATCGATCGCCTGGGTTTCCAGATCGAAGAACTCAAGCGCAAAGGCGACTTCAACAAGGTGGCTGAGCTGCAGTATGGCCGCATGCCAGAGCTTGAAAAGAAGCTCACCCAAGCCCAGGCCCATGAGCAGGGCGTGGCCGGCCAGGCTTCGCAACCCAGGCTGTTGCGAACCCAGGTGGGTGCCGAGGAAATCGCTGACATCGTGGCACGCGCCACCGGTATTCCTGTGTCCAAGTTGATGCAGGGCGAGCGCGACAAGCTGCTCCAGATGGAGTCTCGGCTGCATGAACGCGTCGTGGGGCAGGACGAAGCCATCACGGGTGTCGCCAATGCCATTCGGCGGTCTCGCGCTGGTTTGAGTGACCCCAACCGGCCCACAGGTTCCTTCTTGTTTCTGGGCCCTACGGGGGTGGGCAAGACCGAGTTGTGCAAGGCCCTGGCAGGGTTTCTGTTCGACAGTGAGGACCATCTCATTCGCATCGACATGAGCGAGTTCATGGAGAAGCACTCGGTGAGCCGCCTGATCGGTGCGCCCCCTGGCTATGTGGGCTATGACGAGGGGGGCTACTTGACCGAGGCGGTTCGTCGCAAGCCTTACAGCGTGGTGTTGCTGGACGAAGTCGAGAAGGCGCACCCCGATGTGTTCAATGTGCTGCTCCAAGTGCTCGATGATGGTCGCCTGACCGACGGCCAAGGACGCACGGTGGATTTCAAGAACACGGTGATCGTCATGACCTCGAACCTGGGGTCGCAGCACATCATGCAAATGGCCGGTCAGGACCCTGAGTTGATTCGCTTGGCCGTGTGGGAGGAAGTCAAGCAGCACTTCCGGCCTGAGTTCTTGAATCGCATTGACGAGACCGTGGTGTTTCACTCGCTAGACGCCGCTCACATTGAGCGTATCGCGCGCATCCAGCTCGCCATTTTGGAGAGCCGACTGGAGAAGCTCGATCTCAAGCTCGATGTATCGCCCCAGGCTCTGGCGGAGTTGGCGAAGGTGGGCTTCGACCCCGTGTTTGGCGCGCGGCCCTTGAAGCGAGCCATCCAACAGCGAATCGAAAACCCGGTCTCTAAGCTGATTTTGGAGGGGCGTTTTGGGCCGAAGGATGTCATTCCTGTGGCGATTCAGGATGGCGAATTTGTGTTTAAGCGGGTCGTTCACTGAGTACGCAGGCCTGTACCTGAGAGACCCAGGACACAGGCCGTGCCTCAACTCGGATCGCTAATCCGACCATAATCACCTAATGCCTTTGAGTTGGAGAGTTGGGTGATGCACACAGCAAGTTCGAAGAAAGCAGATGCACGCGCGCCCGTCGTGGTGGTGGGTGCGGGTTTGTCTGGCTTGGTGTTGGCGCTCCGAGTAGCTGCCGAGCAGCCTGTGGTTCTCTTGGCCAAACGCAACTTTGAAGAGGCTGCCACCGCCTGGGCGCAGGGCGGCATTGTGGGCGTGCTTGGCGACGA
>CANHBY010000092.1 GCA_947458895.1 Burkholderiales bacterium
ATTGAAACCGTGTGCGAACGCCAGCGATGCGCCCTGCTTGATATGCGGTTCCACATCGTTCTTGTAGACACTGGCGATCTGCTCATCGGGCAGCAAAATCATGACCACGTCAGCCGACTTCACCGCTTCAGCAATTTCAGCGACTCGCAGCCCAGCCTTCTCAGCCTTGGCCCAGGACGCGCCACCACGACGCAAACCCACCGTGACACGAACGCCGCTGTCGTTCAAATTCTGTGCATGCGCATGACCTTGCGAACCATAGCCAAGGATGGTTACGTTCTTGCCCTTGATCAGGCTCAGGTCGGCGTCTTTATCGTAATAAACCTTCATCTTCTCTCCAGTTTCAAACAGTTGTCTAGCCTACTCAAACACGCAAAATGCGCTCACCCCGGCCGATGCCGCTGGTACCCGTGCGAACGGTCTCCAGGATAGCGGCACGGTCAATTGCCTCAATGAAAGCGTCCAGCTTTGATGCATCACCCGTCAATTCGATGGTGTAGCTTTTCTCCGTGACGTCAATGATGCGCCCCCGGAAAATATCGGCCAGGCGCTTCATTTCCTCACGCTCCTTACCAACAGCCCTCACCTTCATCAGCATGAGTTCTCTCTCGGTAAAGGCAGCCTCGGTCAAATCAACCACCTTCACGACTTCGATCAGCCTGTTCAGGTGCTTGGTGATTTGCTCAATGACATCGTCAGAGCCACGGGTCACGATAGTCATCCGAGAAAGAGAAGCGTCTTCTGTCGGGGCGACGGTCAAGCTCTCGATGTTATAGCCTCGCGCAGAAAACAACCCCACCACGCGAGACAGTGCCCCCGGCTCATTTTCGAGGAGCAGTGCAATGATATGTTTCATATAGATGGCTTCGATAGATAAAGGAGGCAAGGCAAAACGACTCTGAGGCGAGCCGCCGAAAGCGCAGCGCGCCTATAAGTCCTCCGACCCAAGTAGCATTTCAGAAATGCCCTTGCCTGCTTTCACCATCGGCCAGACGTTCTCAGTCGGGTCCGTACGAATGTCCAGGAACACCGTCCTGTCCTTCAAGCGAATGGCTTCGCGCAACGCGCCCTCTACATCGGCTGGATTTTCAATCTTCAGCCCAACGTGACCGTAGGCTTCAGCCAACTTCACGAAATCCGGCAACGCATCCATGTAGCTGTGCGCATAACGGCCACCGTAATCAAGCTGCTGCCACTGCCGCACCATGCCGAGGTAACGATTATTCAAAGAAATAACCTTGACCGGTGTGTTGTACTGAAGGCAGGTCGACAACTCCTGAATACACATCTGGATCGAACCCTCACCTGTCACGCAAAACACGTCCGAGTCGGGCTTGGCGAGCTTGATCCCCATGGCGTAGGGCAAACCAACGCCCATCGTGCCAAGGCCACCTGAATTAATCCAACGACGAGGATTGTCAAACCGATAGTACTGAGCCGCCCACATCTGGTGCTGCCCCACATCTGAAGTGATGTAAGCATCAGAGTCACGAGTCAACTCCCAGAGCTTCTCGATCACGAACTGAGGCTTGATGACGTCCTGGCTGTTCTTGTAAGACAAGCAGTCCTTCTGACGCCATTCCGAAATCTGCTGCCACCACACTGGTAATGGACCCTTCGCCTGCGCAGGCAGACTGTCTTTGAGTTCTTTGAGCTGCGAAATCAGTTCCTGCAGCACATCTTTGACATCACCCACAATCGGAACATCAACCTTGACACGCTTCGAGATTGACGAAGGATCAATGTCAATGTGAATGATCTTTCGCTGAACCGAAGCAAAATGTTTGGGGTTCCCAATGACACGGTCATCGAAACGCGCACCCACCGCGAGCAACACATCACTGTGCTGCATGCTCATGTTGGCCTCATAGGTGCCGTGCATGCCCAACATGCCAAGAAATTTCGGATCTGATGCCGGAAAAGCACCCAAACCCATCAGCGTACTGGTGCAGGGATAACCCAGCAAATTCACCAACTCGCGCAACTCCGCGGATGCCTGCCCGAGGATGACACCACCACCAGTATAAATATAGGGCCGCTGGGCCGACAGCAACAGTTGGACAGCCTTGCGAATCTGGCCGCCATGCCCCTTTTTGACGGGGCTGTATGAGCGCATTTCAACCGATGCTGGGTATACAAAGGCCGTCTGTGCAAGAGACACATCCTTAGGGATGTCAACCACCACAGGCCCAGGACGTCCGGTTCGAGCAATATGAAAAGCCTTCTTGAGCGTGCTCGCTAGGTCGCGCACATCCTTGACCAGGAAGTTATGCTTCACGATCGGCCGCGTGATACCCACGGTATCGCACTCCTGGAACGCATCAAGCCCGATGGCCGGCGTTGGAACCTGACCAGTCAGGATCACCATCGGGATGGAATCCATGTAGGCCGTCGCGATACCTGTAATCGCATTGGTCACACCTGGACCAGAGGTCACCAGTGCCACACCGACCTCCCCGGAAGCACGAGCATATCCATCAGCAGCATGAACAGCGGCTTGTTCATGCCGAACGAGAACGTGCTGGATGCTGTCCTGCTTGTAAAGCGCGTCGTAAATGTAGAGTACGGCTCCACCGGGGTAACCCCAGAGATACTTCACGCCCTCTTGCTGGAGGCAGCGAATGAGAATTTCGGAGCCATTTGGCTCCTGGGAGGTAGAGGAAGAGAGGGAGGGAATCGATGGCGAAGAGGCGCCCTTAAGATCCGCAGCAGACATGTTCATTTAGAACCTTTGTGAATTTCTCTAACGAAAAACCATTGGTGCGCCTACCCTCGCTCTTGTGAAGCGGGTTTGGCGCCTGCGCGGCCAAAAAACACGAGGCTAGTGATCTACCTGTGTTTGTGACCAACTGTTGTGCAAGCTGAAATTATGACATCGATTGATATGCTTGGCTGCCTGTGGTGGCATCAGGGCAGCACACGGGCGCAGACACGCATAGGCACGCGGTCGGGGTGGGCGAGTGAAAAGTCGGGGGCCGACATCGCCCGAGGCTCACAGCGGTGCCATAATTTGACGCTATTTCTCGACGCTCCTGCCTGAAAGTGTTCGCCTCTTGGCCACTGAAAAAGAACTCTCCGACTTCCTGAAAAGCGTCGAAAAGCGTGCCTTCAAACGCACCGCCTTTGCCGTGCGAGATGACGACTCTGCACTGGATATCGTTCAGGACACCATGATCAAACTGTGTCAGTCGTATGGAGACCGGCCTGCGGCTGAGCTGCCACTGCTATTCCACAAAATTCTGTCGACGACCACCATGGACTGGTTCCGGCGGAAAAAAGTGCGCCAGTCAATGTTCATGAACTTCAGCGATCTAGCGGGAAGCAATCCAGATAGTGATTTCGACATACTTGAAACTCTCGAGGACCTGACCGCATCTCACGCCACTGAAAGCGCTGCAGACGCCACATCCCGGGAGCAAATACTGCAATTGATCGAGGCGAAGATAAAAGACTTGCCCGATCGTCAACGGGAAGCGTTCCTACTGCGTTACTGGGAAGAATTAGATGTTGCTGAGACCGCCTTTGCCATGGGCTGCTCTGAAGGAAGTGTCAAAACCCACTGCTCTAGAGCTGTGAGGGCATTGGCAAAAAGCTTAGGGCAACTGGGGCTGAAATGGTGAGGCTGTGATGAATAAAACTCAACTTTCTGTCGAAACCTTGGAGGCTCGTTTAGCACTGAAGCTAACCAGCGAGCTCTCTCGAGAAAATCACATGTTGCCGCACGATATCGCGGAGCGGCTCCGGGTCGCTCGTCAGGGCGCGATTCGCCTTCGGCGTCCAGAACCAGTGCATAAACCTGCTGTTTCCGACGCGTGGCAGCCATCCGGCGCAACCTCGGCCGGCCTCCAGACTGATCCCTCGGAGTCTTCGCATTCACGCTGGATGACACTCGTTTTGACGCTGGCGCTAATCGCCGGGATTTTCTACATTCAGCACGTTAACCTTCAGTCTCAGGTCTTGGCTGCCGCTGATGTCGATGTGGAGTTACTCGCCGACGACCTGCCCCCGGACGCTTACATTGATGCTGGCTTTCTTGAATTCCTCAAACACTCGCCCGAGTGAGGGTGGCAAACAATGAGAACCTTTGCCAGAATTACCCTGATGGGATTTGTGGTGCTTGCTGCCGCCTTGATGCCCTTTCGTTATTCATCGGCTCAACACACTCCCAACAGCACCCTCTCGAAAGAGGAAGGCTTGCCATGGCGGAAACTGCATGCTCAGCAGCGTTCGGCGCTCGGGCCGCTTCAGGCTCAATGGGTTGATTTCTCTGCCAACACCAAAGAAAAGTGGTTGGCCGTGGCCCAACGAATGGAATCCATGCGGCCCAGTGATCGCCAACGGATCCAGTCTCGGATGACACAGTGGGCGAGCCTAAGCCCCCAAGAGCGTGGGCAAACACGTTTACAGTTCAACGAAGCACGCCGAGTTGCGGCAACAACTCGTGCGGAGCAATGGAAGCGCTACAACGAACTGTCAGACGCTGATCGTCAGCAATTGGCTTCGATTGCCGCGCCTGCCAGTCCCACGGAGCCAATTGCTGCAGTTCGTCATTCGAAACCATCGTTCTTGATCGGGGAACCTCGTACGCCTGGCAAGGTAAACACAACGCCTGCCTCCACTTCAGGGCCTGTTAAAGTATTAACTCCAGCTGTTGTTCAGGCTCGCGCTGGAGCCACCACCACGCTCATTTCCACCCCGCCCTCACCACCCGCACACCAACCTGCTGGACAGCCTAAAATCGGTCTTGCCCTGAACCCAAAAGCCCCGGCTCGGGGTGGGCAACAAGGGCGCTCAGAGCCACCGGGCAACAGCAATCTCCCCTCGCCCCCATGAATGTGAGCCCCTCTATGAGCGTCACTCATGCGCCCAAGCTGTGGCGCAGATTGGCATGCGGCCTTTACGAAATCGTCGTGTTATTCGGTGTCGGGCTCATCCCGGGTGCTGCTGGTGCGCTGTTTGTAAAGTTCAGTAATCAAACCCACCCGCTACAGGGTCAGACTTCGCTGCGCATTTTTGCATTTGTGATTTTTGGCATTTACTTCATTTGGTGCTGGTCAAAAAAGGGCCAAACGCTGCCAATGCAGACATGGCACATCAGGGTGTTGACCTCGAGTGGCGCGCCACTTTCGCAACGGCGCGCTCTTCTTCGTTATTTACTCAGCTGGATGTGGATCGCGCCAGCGGTGGCAGTCTCCTGGCTAGCGGGGTGGTCAGGCGCAGCGGTATTGGGGTCGATTTTGGTAGGAAGCTTGGTTTATGCAGGGCTAGCCCTTTTGCATCCTCAGCAACAGTTCTGGCACGATGAATGGAGTGGTACACGGCTGGTCACGTTCTACCCGACGAAATTGGAGAAGCGAGCTTAAATCCATCGATGGCTCACTTAAAAAATCCTCATAAAAGCCGGGTGGGATTGATACGGCTCTATTACGCCACGGGGTACTCAGTTGCAGGACTCAAGGCCGCGTACAAAAACGAACAAGCTTTCAGACTAGAAACCTGGCTTGCGGCGATGTTTCTTCCTTTGGCCTTCTGGCTGGGCAAAAACTGGGTGGAAATGGCTCTCTTGGCAGGATCCGTGATTGCGGTACTGGCTGCAGAACTCGCAAATTCGGCCATTGAGGCCGTGGTAGACCGTATTTCTACCGATCCGCACGAACTTTCCGGACGCGCTAAAGATTTGGGTAGCGCCTGCGTCTTGATGACGCTGATTTTGGCAGCAGGGATTTGGATTTCCGCCATCTGGGGGTTGCTGCCCTGGTGACCCCCCTTCTTAAGACGCCTGGCACCATCGTATGAAGGCGAAAAACAGTGAGAGATGTTAGCAGCTGAATAGCCGCGTAGATGCTGACGGTTGTTAATCAGAAAGTACTGCTTGCTTGAGGGAACCTGAGTGGGCCTGTTGGATCTGTAAGAAACTCAAGCGCCTGATCGACAGCCTTTAGCGACGACGATCAAACTTCATGGCCCGAGCGACGCTTCTGCGGTCGCTTCCGACGGCAGCGATGTAAAACGGCTCGGACTTGCTCCCTTTGTCGTGAGCAAAATCGTGACGCGAAACGGATTCGCTCTTGGGAGACTGCTGAAAACCAGAAGTTCTTTTCATCACCGACGTTTTCATGTCATTTGCTCAAAGTAGTGGGATGGGGTTGTTCACACAACGCCTCGAATTCCGAAACGGATGACTTGCCTTGAAAAATCTTTCAGGATTTTCAGACTCTCACGCACCAGGCGCTGTGCCTTGATTTTTATTTGTACC
>CANHBY010000093.1 GCA_947458895.1 Burkholderiales bacterium
GCTGATTTTCGCCGCTTCTCGGGATTGGCGTGCGATGGGGGTGAACAAGCTCAACGCCCTCATCAGGCGCTGAACATGAGGACCCCTGCCGAGGCTTATGCTTTGGCAGCCTGAGCTGTGCAGAAACCGCTGGGTCAATACACCTTGGCGCCGAAGTTCAAACGCAAGGGTCTGGCGGAGGAATGCGTTGCGGCCCACTTTGAGGCGTGCCGAACATCACCAAGAACCGCGCCACTTTTCGGCCTGAGTCTGGCGCAGTTTGATAAACTGCGCCACAATTGCGCCACATCTGCTTCAAACAGCGCCACACTGAGATGTCATCCACCACAGACTTACTGAACAGCATCCGGGCATCTGAGAACGGGTTGACGCTGGGCGAACTGCTGGCCGTGCACCCTGGCATTGCCAGGCGAACCGCACAGCGCCTGATCGCGAAGCTGATTGAGGGCGGCCAGGTTGCAGCGTTGGGTGAAGGTCGGGCGCGTCGCTATTTTCGTGCCGAAGTCCAATCTGGCGGCAGCCCACTGGCCGCCAGAGTCGATGGTTTCCCACCGTTCATTCCACTGTCTGCCGACAGCCAGGACATTCTTGCTTATGTCGACCAGCCTTTGGTCGCGCGCAAGCCGGTAGGCTATCAGCGTGATTTCCTCGATGCTTACCGCCCCCATGAGACC
The DNA here is from genome assembly GCA_947458895.1 of Burkholderiales bacterium. Lineage (GTDB taxonomy): Bacteria > Pseudomonadota > Gammaproteobacteria > Burkholderiales > Burkholderiaceae_C > CANHBY01. The sequence continues at coordinate 675 of CANHBY010000093.1, forward strand.
TGGTATTTGTCGCATTCGCTGCGCCGCCAGTTACACAAGATGGGCAGAACCGCTGATGTTGACGAACCCGCGGGCACCTACAGCCGAGCCATTCTCAGCCGATTACTGATCGACTTGTCTTGGGCATCGAGCCATCTGGAGGGCAACACCTACTCTCGGCTCGACACGCGTGAGCTCATTGAGCATGGCAAGGCCGCACGCGGCAAGGCTGCCATCGAGACCCAGATGATCTTGAACCATAAGACGGCGATCGAACTGCTGATTGAAAACATCGACAGTGCGGAGTTCAACCGCTACACGCTGATGAACTTGCACAGCGCTTTGGCGGAAAACTTGCTGCCCAATCCGGCAGATGAGGGGCGAATTCGCCAGCACGCTGTCGATATCGGCAAAAGCGTCTGTCGCCCCCTCTCAACACCACAGCAGATCGAAGACGCGCTGGATGAACTGCTGGGTAAGGCGAACCAGATTGGCGATCCGTTTGAGCAATCCTTCTTCATGATGGTGCACTTGCCCTACCTGCAGCCCTTTGCCGACATCAACAAGCGCACCTCGCGCTTGGCCGCGAATTTGCCGCTGTTCCGAGCGAACCTTTGTCCGCTGACCTTTCTGGACGTGCCCGAGCAGGCCTACAGCCGAGCCACCCTCGGCGTGTATGAAATGACTCGCGTGGAGCTGCTGCGTGATCTTTACGTTTGGGCCTACGAGCGTTCGACACAAGAATATCTGGCCCTCAAGCAAGGCCTGGCGGAGCCCGACCCCCTTCGCTTGGCATGGCGTGATTTCATCAAGCAGACCATCCGCGAAGTCATCATGCATCCGGATCTTGAGCCGCTTTCCTGCATTCAGCGAGCCGTGGCAGAGCGTGTTCCTGAGAGTGAACAAGCGGGCGTAAAGGCACTGACTGTCGAAGAACTCCGCAGGCTGCACGAGGGGGTGCTGGCCCGCTACGGTTTACGGCCGTCCGAATACACAGCCTGGCAGGCGGTTCGTGGGCATTGATGGACGCGGGTTCAATTCGGGGTTTGCGCGATCAGTGGGGTCAAGTCTTGCCTTCTAAATATGGTGACTTGTAAAACATGAAAAGCCGCTCAACCATCCAACCAAGGCATCCATGGCACCTGCGCCAGGCCGAGGCGGTGTGGGTCAAACGTCGGGATCAGATCGACCCTATCGAGTCCGATTTTGACTTTGATCTTGGGGGGTGCTTTCTGCGGCACAGCAAGAGTCAACGGGGTCATGTCTTGCGTGACTGAGGCAGTCAAGGAATGGTGATTGCGGTCAGGGCGATTGCTGATTTGCGCCGCTGCTCGGGATTGTCGTGCGATGGAGGTGAACAGTTGCAACCGAGCCGTTCCGCACGCATCCCACGCGTCAGCACCCTGCGGTGATCGGGTCTGCCGGCAGCCCAGAGCGTCGGACGGCGAGGCCAGTTGCTGCCGCTGAGGTTGTTCCTATATTTCGTTCATATATTGCATTCGACGAATAAAAGTAACATACTCCAGCCATGATCTCCAACACCCATACCCAGCGCGTGCTCTGCCTGGCCAGCCAGAAGGGGCTGCTGCGTGCCAACGATCTGGACGCCATCGATGCGCCCCGGGTCGTCCTGACGCGTCTGACCGCCGCGGGTCTGCTGGAAAGGATTGGTCGTGGCCTGTACCGCCTACCAGACTCCCAGGGGTCCGAACACGAGAGCCTCGTGACCGTTGCTACCAAGGTGCCGCAAGCCGTGTTCTGCCTGCTCACAGCACTGCAGTTCCACGAGTTGACCACCCAACTGCCTCGCCAGGTCTGGATCGCCATGCCACGCGGCAGTCATGCCCCACGGTTCGACTATCCGCCGATCAAGATGGTGCAGTTCACGGGCGAGGCCTACACGGCAGGTATCGAGGAAGTTGAACGCGATGGCGTCAAGCTCCGGGTGTACAGCGTGGCCAAGACCGTGGCTGACTGCTTCAAGCATCGCAACAAGATCGGCCTTGACGTCGCGCTGGAGGCCCTGAAAGACGCCAGGGCACGCAACAGGGCCTCCGTCGTTGACATCTGGCGCAACGCCAAGGTCTGCCGCGTGGCCAACGTGATCCGGCCCTATCTGGAGAGCATCGGATGAACCTCGCCAATCCCAACGTCGCCGCGTCCGTCCGTGCGCGATTGCTCAACGTCGCCAAAGCGCAGGGTGTGGATTGCAATCAGGTGCTGGTGCGTATTGCGCTGGAACGCATTCTCTACCGCCTGACCCGATCGCAGCACGCTGATCGTTTTCTGCTCAAGGGTGCGCAGCTCTTCACGCTCTGGTACGACATGCCACATCGGGCCACGCGCGACGCCGATCTGCTCGGCTTCGGTGCGAGCGATTTGGCATCGGTGGCCCAAACCTTCCGCGACATTGCCGCCGTTGCTGTGGATGACGGTATGGCATTCGACCCGGCCTCGGTCACGGTCTAAGAGATCCGCAAGGAAGCCGGCTACGGGGGCGTCCGCGTGATCATCGCGGGCGAACTGGCCAAGGCTCGCTGCAAGACACAGATCGATGCTGGCTTCGGAGATGCCGTCACGCCTGCGCCCGTGGAATCGGTCTTTCCAGTCCTGCTCAACGATCTTCCCGCACCCCGGCTGCTGGCCTACCCAACGTACACGGTCATCGCGGAGAAACTCCCGCCATTGCCCTGCTGGGCATCACCAACAGCCGCCTGAAGGACTACTTCGATCTGTCGGTGCTGCTGGAACGAGAAACTCTGGACACCGATTTGCTGGCCCAAGCGATCAAAGTCACCTTCGAGCGGCGCGGTATGTCCGTACCCGATGCAGCGCCGATTGGGCTGACTGACGAGTTCGCGCACGATTTCACGCGGCAGGCGCTGTGGTTTGCGTTCCTTAAGAAGAACGAGCTTTCCCCCAAGCCCCTGCCTGCCATCGTGGATCGGTTGCGATCTGCACTGGCCCCCGCCTTGAACCGAGTCGCTCTTTGAACACCGACTCGCAGGGCAGCACCTACGCGTCCATCGCCACCGATTCAAAAGGGTCTTTAGAACAAAGGCGTATCGGAGCCCCAAGCTGTGGCTTGCCTTTAAACCGAATACGGTGCATCACGTGGGGCTAAATAATTGAGACCCCACCACATGTGTGCGGTGCCAGTTCAACCCCCAACGTCTGAATCGAACCTGCACCCCATCTGCTCAGGCGATTTGTTTTGTCATCTCCTTGATGACAGTATGCAGAATGGCCCTGAGGCAACGGGATTCGCCTGCCATGGTGGCGGACAGTTCGGGGCGCGCTTGGGCGAGCTGGGTATTTTCAGCTTCGATCTCGGCATACAGCGCTTCAGCCTGCGGCACAGCACGGCTGCGCAGATTTTCAAGCATACGCTCGGCCGTGCCTTTGGCCAGATTCAACGATGCACCGGCCTCCAGCAGCAGGCCACGGTGGATGTCCGAGAAACGTCGTACGCCCAGGATCGGCCACGCCAGCTGGGTTTGTTGGGGCCATCCTTTTTTGTCGAAGGCGAGCGTGTCATACGTGGCAACGCTGAGGAGGTCGTAGATCGGTGCCAACTGAACACCCTCGTGGGAGACCAGGAAGCTCAGGTTTTTCAGATGAGCGTCGCCATTACCGATGAGCACATTGAACACCAGCCAGCCAAAGAGTCGAGAACGCGCTACCGCCGTGCTGCGACAGGCATTGGCCAGTGCGGCGAGATTTTCCATGCTGCCCTGGCTGTATTTGAAGCTGCGATCCAGCCCCAGCAGTTGGCAGGCATCAATCACGTGTCGGCGTTGCCAGCCCTGACCCTCTGGAATCCGGTCAAAGCGGTCAATCAGGTACACCGGTGATGGCACGTAGCGGCGGTGCACATTGGGCACATCAAGCCCCAGCCGCTTGGCCAGCCGCATCACGAACCATTCATTGATCACAGAATGGGGGTAGTCCTCATCTGGGTGATCTGGTTTCAGGATGTGGGTAGAGGGTGTGGCGCCGGCCGGCTCAAACAGTGCGCTGTTTTGCAGGACGACTGCCAGCTTGTGCTGGGCACCCGCCAGCGACATGCGCTTGATGGCCGCATGCGTCAACGGTGCCTTGGGCAACTGACGAATGCGCGTCTCCAGGACATCGTCCGGCAATGGCCGCAGGGGTTCAGGTGTTTGCGGCATGGCATCTGGCGGCAGCAAGGTCACCGACCCTGCTGATTCCGCGCCGTACCAAGCCAACAAGCCGAAGGCGTCTGCCGCATCCAGCTTGGCATCTCCGGCCAGCAGAACACGTTGGCCTTCTTCCGGCAGCAGGTTATCGAAATACCATTGCACGGGGCGCTTGCTTGCGCCGTCCAGCAAGGATTCTGTCGTCAGGGGAAGATGCGGACTGAGCGCAAAGCCCTGAGGGTTGCTCAACCAGCCTGCTGCGTATTGAAAACTCCAGAGGCCAGCCACTTCTTGCAAGATGCCAACCTCTGTGTGATTGATCGATGCGCGCAAAGACCGGCCGTTCATGGCTTGCCCTTGCTTTTCGCTGGCTCGTTCAAATAGGCGGCCACGCTCTCGGGTACATCTACCATGACCCGCAGGCCCAACCCTTCAAGCACTTGAAAGAGCTTGCCCCACTGCACAGATTCACTGCCACGCTCAATCTTGCCCAGGAAGTTCTCGCTGACGCCGATGCTGCCTGCGGCATCGTCTTGGCGAATCTTCTGCGCCTTGCGGCTGGCGCGCACCACCTTGCCGATGGCGCTTGCGTTGTCGATGGGTATCTTCATGGGCAATCCTTTAGAGGATGAGGATTTTGCGCCAAGCAGGCACGTTTTGCAAAAAATCCTTTTAACCGTGCGGATTTATTGTGTGCGCTGTGTTTTTGAACAAAATCCTTGCAATCATGATGATTTTAATCAATGGCCCCCTGCCGCAGTCCTCGTCCAAGGTTTACCCATTGAGTCGGCGGCGCAAAATTCCGCCCAACTCCACGCCAGGCCGGTGATCCGTTTTTTTTGAACAAACGCGACACCCATAAGCCTCGCTGTGGCTCGGCATGGCAGGCGTGCGGTATGTGCCAGAGCCGAAGAATGAACGGCTGCAATGTTTGCCAACATAGCATTTGAATCGATGAATATAAGAATACTTGAACTGGCATAAATACAATGGCGCAAGGCGCCTGTGGACAAATCGAGCCCACGGTGCTCGCCACAACCCGCCGGCCCCTTAAGGCGAGGTTGTCCGAGCTCATGGGGGAATGCGGCCTCGGGCAAGACGACATTGCTCGTCGGATTCTCATGCTCAACGCAACAAAAGAATTCTGCCGCCCTGTGCCTTCGAGGTCCTAGCAGCCTGTCGGACTTGGGAGTCGTCGGCTGCAAATCAGCCGCAGCGCCCCATTTTTCACCGTCTTTTTGGCCCATAGCTGAGCTATGGGCCTGCAAACCCGGCAAAAAATGGCCTCGCTGGGGCTGATTTTCGCTTTCGACGCCC
>CANHBY010000094.1 GCA_947458895.1 Burkholderiales bacterium
ACCTTGGTTCGGGTGCCTCTGGGGCCGAGAGAGTTGGTGGGCGTGGTTTGGGGGCCAAGTGAGTCTTCGCTCACTGAAGTGGCTGGCCTCAAAGAGGTGCGGGAGGTTCTGGACGCGGTGCCTCCGCTGTCGGCGTCATGGTGTGATGTGGTGGAGTTTGCCGCAGGCTACTACCAGCGCAGCGTGGGTGAAGTGGCTGTGTCTGTCCTGCCGCCTGAACTGCGCAAGCTCGATAACGTGGCCTGGAAGCGCCGTACCCAGCGTTGGCAAAAACAAATGGAAGCGGCTGGGCTGCCGGCGGTCGGTGCGCGGCCTCCTGAGCCTACCCCAGAGCAGGCGGCTGTTCTGGCCCAGTGGGCTGATTTGGGCCGCGAGACGGCCCCCACCGCGCTGCTGCATGGCAGCACAGGCAGCGGAAAGACCGAGGTTTATCTGCGTGCCGCCGAGGAGGCCCTTAACCGTGGCCAGCAGGCGTTGGTCCTGGTGCCTGAGATTAATCTGACCCCCCAGCTCGAGGCCCGGCTGGCGCAGCGTTTTGCCGACCGTTGCCTGGTGTCTTTGCACAGTGGCCTGACGCCGGCTCAGCGTCTCAAAAACTGGTTCTATGCCCACATGGGCTGGGCCGATGTGGTGCTGGGCACGCGCTTGGCTGTGTGGGCATCGATGCCCCGTTTGGGCCTGATCGTGGTGGACGAGGAGCACGACCCCTCTTATAAGCAACAAGAGGGAGCGCGATATTCGGCTCGTGATCTGGCCGTTTACCGTGGCAAGCGAGAAGGCGTGCCGGTGATCCTCGGCTCGGCCACGCCCTCTCTTGAAACCTGGCAGCGCGCGCAGCAGGGGCGCTATGCTCTGCTGTCCATGCCCGCACGAGTGGGCGGCGCGAGCTGGCCCGACGTGCGTGTCGTGGACATGACTTTGCAACCCAAAGGCAGTGGCTCGTCGGCCTTGTCACCCCCTTTGCTGGCGGCCTTGCAGCAGCGCATTGATGCGGGAGAGCAGAGCCTTGTGTTTCTCAACCGCAGAGGCTACGCGCCCGTGCTGCATTGTGGCGAGTGCGCCTGGAAAAGCGCCTGCCCACACTGCAGTGCTTGGCGCGTGTTTCACAAGCTTGACCGCACCCTGCGTTGCCACCACTGCGGCTTTACTGAGCGTGTGCCCAAGGTCTGCCCGGAATGCGGCAATCCTGATATTGCCCCCATCGGCCGAGGGACCGAAAAACTCGAGGAGCAACTCTCGCAACTGCTACGCTCCGCCGAAGGCGGGCCTGCTCGCGTTGTTCGCATCGATGCAGACAGCACGCGCGCAAAAGGCGCGCTCGAGAGTCAACTCAATGCGGTGCATGCTGGTGAAGTCGATGTGCTCGTGGGCACCCAAATGATCACCAAGGGCCACGACTTTCGCCGCATCACTTTGGTGGCCGCCGTCAACCCTGACAGCTCCCTTTTCAGCAGTGACTTTCGCGCACCTGAACGCCTGTTTTCTTTGCTGATGCAGGCCGCAGGCCGTGCCGGGAGAGACGCCCTACAGGCTGGTCGCAGCGAGATGTGGATTCAGACCGCCAATGCCCGGCACCCCCTGTTCGCGGCGCTTCGAAAACATGATTTCGAAGCCTTTGCACGCGCCCAGTTGGAAGAGCGAGAGTCGGCCTGCTTGCCGCCCTTTTCCCATTTGGCTTTGGTGCGAGCCGAAGCCCGCAACGCCGAGGCTGCGCACTATTTTTTGCAAACAGCCAGCGCCTCGGGGGCCCTGTTACCGCAGGCGGCCCGGGTCACGCTGTACCCACCGGTGCCGCCGGCGGTGGCCCGTGTGGCCGATGTAGACCGCATGCACATGTTGATCGAGTCCCCTTCGCGGCCTGCCCTGCAGCAGTTCTTGGGCGCTTGGTTACCGCAGTTGCATCTGCTGCGTCGACAACTCAAGGCTGAGCAACGCATCCTGCGCTGGGCGGTGGACATTGACCCTTTGATGATTTGAGCGCGCTGTTGCGCTTGTGATGAGGAAGCCGGAGGTGCTCTGCCGTCGGGCCTACTTCCTTTGTATGCTCAACCCACACCATGCCAAAAGGAGCGCGCCTTTGAACTGGAATCAAGAGATCATGAACAGCCTGATTTGGGTGCTGACGGCCTACGCCATCGCATTGGTGGGTGTGGGCGCAGGCGGCATGCTGCTGATGCACTTTACGCGCTGGGGTCGCCAATTCAAGCGCCTGGCGGGCCCCTACTTTTCGCCCAAACGCAGCTGGAAACCTTTGAGTGCGGCGGCTTTGATCCTGCTGCTGGTTCTGGCTGGGGTGCGCATGAGCTTGCTGTTTTCGTTTTGGGGTAAGGATTTTTACGACTCCCTCCAGGCGATGAACAAGTCCCTGTTCTGGGATGCCATCGTTCTCTTCCTCATTCTGGCGACCCTGCACATTGCTCGCGAGTTGATCGCCTTCTACGCCCAGCAGGCCTTTGAGATTCACTGGCGTACCTGGCTCAACGACAACCTGGTCGACAACTGGCATCAAGGGGTTGCCTACTACCGAGGGCAGTTTCTGCAAGAGCCCGTCGACAACCCAGACCAGCGCATCCAGATGGACATCCCCAGCTTCGTGTCGTCTTCTCTGGGCTTAGCGACCGGCACGGTTCGCGCTCTGGTGTCCTTGATCGCGTTCACTGAAGTGCTCTGGCAACTCTCAGGCCCGCTGGTGGTGATGGGCCTGGAAGTCCCTCGCGGCATGGTGTTTGCTGTCTATGCCTACGTGCTGGTAGCTTCTGTGTTGGCTTTCAAAATCGGCCGACCCCTGATCCGCCTGAGCTTCATGAACGAGAGGCTGGGCGCCAATTACCGCTACGCCCTGATGCGTTTTCGCGAATACGCAGAGAGCATTGCCTTTTTTAGAGGCGAGGCCGTGGAGCGCTCGGTGTTGGGACGCCGCTTCTCCGGCCTGATCAACAACCTCTGGGCCCTGGTTCACCGAAGCATGCTGTTCAAAGGTTTCAACTTCTCGGTCGGCCAGGCAGCCGTGATCTTCCCCTACGTCATTCAAGCCCAACGGTACTTCGACAACCAAATCAAACTGGGCGACGTGATGCAAACCGGCAGCTCGTTTCGCGAGGTCGAAGAGGCCCTGTCCTTCTTTCGCACGTCATACGACGAATTCGCCCAATACCGCGCCGTGCTCGATCGTTTAACCGGCTTCATGGACGCCAATCAGCAAGCGCGTGAATTGCCCGTGGTGGGCACCCAAGAAGCGCAGGGCCTGGCGTTGCGTGGCCTGGTGGTACGCCGACCCGACTCCGTGGTCATGATTCAGGCTCTGGATTTATCTCTGGTGGCCGGTGAAACCTTGCTCATCAAAGGCCCCTCGGGCAGCGGCAAGACCACCTTGCTCAGAACGCTGGCCAGCCTATGGCCTCACGCCGAGGGCAGCGTGCACAGGCCAGTGGCGCAACAGGCTTTGTTTCTCTCCCAAAAGCCCTACATGCCCCTGGGCACCCTTCGCACTGCCCTGAGCTACCCCGCGCAGGACGCCCCCGAAGCCGCGCTGCAAGATGCCCTGCACAAGGTTCAACTGGGCCATCTGCATGATCGCCTGGACCAAGAAGCCGACTGGTCCCGAATTCTGTCGCTCGGCGAGCAGCAGCGCCTGGCTTTCGCTCGGGTGCTGATCAATCGACCCCTCATCGCCTTCCTGGACGAGGCGACCTCTGCCACCGATGAGGGTCTCGAGTACGCGTTGTATGAACTCCTGCGCAACGAATTACCCCACTGCATTTTGGTGAGCGTTGGCCACCGAAGCACCCTGGCTCAGTTCCATACGCACACCTTGCACCTTCAGGGCCTGACTCAAGACGGACGATGGTCGTTGGAGACGGGCTCGCGCCCCGGGGGTTGAGCCAATCAGGGGGCGCTTTACACAGCGTCGCTCTGCTTTTATCGGCCTGTCCGTACACGACTTAACCCCCTTGAATGAGGGGGGGGTGCATGGGCTGGCGTGCGTGGAAACCCTTACGAGGCGAGCTTTTTCGAGCCTAAACTGAAATTTGACCCTCTGATGTTGGAGGCTCATCGGATGCCTTCGGGAGTAAAAAATGTACGCCACCCCAGTTGAAGCAGGCGCTCGCCAGTCGGCGGCCCCACCCCCCCAAGACGGCCCCGCGCATCAAAATATGGCCTGTCGGCACCTGATGCGGGCCTTGAGCGCGCCGATTCAGGTCAGCCGCCGCCAACTGCCCGAAGGGGCTGACACAGCACAAACCGTGCCGGTTGTGCGCGACTCGGGCGACACCATCTACAACCCGCGGCCGGATGGCGTTGACATCATGGTGGTCGATGACTTCGACAAGCCCGTGGGTGCAACCGCTACGACACATGGTGAGCAAGTCGCCTTCTTGGCCGACCAGACCAGTACCTCATCCACCGCCGAGGTGTACGACATCAGCTTCGATGGGTTCTGGGGGTTGGCCAGCTTTTTCAACCGGGTGGCGGCCTCCAGCTCGCCGCCTGAGGTGATCAACCTGTCCGTGGGAATGGACCCTGGAACGATGTTCACAGCCAAGTTTCCTTCCCTTGACAGAGAGTTCAAGGCAACGTACGGGGCAGACCCGACGCTCTGGCCCCCCTCGGCCCAGAGCCTATACAAAGCCGGCATCCAAAATTTGATCGATGAGTGCATGTACGACTTCAGTGTGCAATATTCAGGCATCCCCGCAGAGATGAAAACATCTCTTCAAAATCTTGTCGAAGCCGGCGTCAACGTGACCATTGCCAGCGGGAATTCGGGCCGGGTTCATGCCCTGTTCGACAGTTTGGGCATCACTCCCCCCAGCGATTTTTTCGATGGCACCTGGCTTGCCGATCTGCCCGAGGGCGTGATCGTTGTGGGCGCCTCCTCCGGGGATACCCCCACTGACAAGCCGGCGCTTTTCACCTCGCCGATGAACGGCGTCGATGTGGCCGCAGATGGCACCAAAATCACTGTCAATGCAGCTGGTAAGTTAGACGACGGCACTTCTTTCTCTGCGCCTCAGGTCGCTGGTCTGGTGGCTGACATCCGCGCGGCCAACCCGAATCTCACGCCTGCCCAGGTTGAATCCATCCTCAAGGAGTCCGCCACCCCGATCCCTGGCCAAAAGGCGCTTGTGGGCGCGGGGGTCATCAACAGAGAGAAGGCCCTCGAACTGGTAATTGGTAGCCGAATGGATGAGATGGCAATCCGCTATTTTGATCGTTGGGATGCTGCGGAGTCTGGTTCAGTGAGGGATGGCCTCGTGAGTTTTGGCGATGTCCAGGCAGTGGCCAGCAGCACTAGCGGTTACTCCGCCGATGAGCGCGCAGCTGCCCAGTACCTTGTGGACCACCCTGACATCTTCACCAACTGGGAAACCGCCTTCTCCGACAATTCTGATGGGCTTTTGGCCATGCAAGACCTGTCCCTTTGGCGTAACCGTCTAACGTTGGCCGGAGATCCAACGTTTGCGGCAGCGACACAGGCCCAGGCAAATTTCTATCAATTCGATACCAGCGAAACCACCACTTCAGACGGCCTGTTTAACCGGGATGACGTAGACCGCATTGCCAACAGTGCCACGGTCGGTGCTGATGCAAAACAGGCGGCGGAGTATCTCGCTGCGAACCCAGACCTGTTCGATCAACTCGACAGCGCACTTAACGGCCAATGGGATGGCAACGTGAGCTTCATGGACATCACCGCTTGGCAAGCCGCGCAAGCCAGTGCTTAATCTGGTGAGAGCGGCCCCCGGCCCCAGAATCTGCAGGGGTTCTGCTCAGAAGGTGTTCAAGGCCCATGGGCTCGTCCGAGTGTCGTGTCAGGGCTCAAATGCCGCTTGCTCGCTGGCTCAAACTCGAATACGCCCTAGATTGATGGGGCTTGTGAGGCCGCTCACTCCAGATGGCTTTCACGCCACCTCTTGGGCCTGTGGAACTCAAAGGAAATGTCCAGGGTGCCCACGTTTTTGTGAATGCGGCACAGGCAGGCCCTCCAGCGCGCTCCGTCTTCCAAGCGGGTGTGGTCTGCCAGCCCCATCATCTGGTCATAGAACGAAAATCGGTCTTCAACCCGGAAGAGCTTTTTTTGCTCTCCGTGATGTCTTCGAAATAAACCTAGAAACCGCAGTTGGA
>CANHBY010000095.1 GCA_947458895.1 Burkholderiales bacterium
CAGCCCATCCGACGACGCTGACTCGTGTCTGAGGGCAAGAAGAAACGTGCTGCGTTGAGCGGCGAGGAGGTTCCAAAATGACGAAGAGCCGTGTTCTGCGAATTGCAGTACTCGTCACGATTTGGCCGCTGTACTTAAAGGGGGCTATGGCCTTGTCGATGAAAGCCCGATGGCCTCGCTGCAATGAGAAGCCAGCAGATTTTGGCGAGGTTCTCTTGAGTCCATGACTTCCAATCGAGACAAAATTGTGAAGGTATCCACTTGGTGAAGTGTCACATTATTGTGTCAAGCTTCGGGCTCCGAAAAATCCTATACCCATGCGACATGAGTGATTTACCGGCCCACAGGCCTGAGTCGGCGAGTTCTCAGCCGAAACTTTTGAGCCGTGAGAGGTCTATTTTGGCGTTCAATCGCCGTGTGTTGGCCCAGGCCAGGCGGCTTGATGTGCCGCTACTCGAGCGGCTGCGCTACATCTGCATTGTTTCATCGAACATTGACGAGTTTTTCGAGGTGCGCTTTCCGGACTACATCGAGGTGGTTCGTCAGCCGGATGCGATTGGCGCCAACTCGGAGTTGCACGCGCTGGTTGAGGAGGCTCACGCACTGATCAGCGACCATTACAGGGCTTTCAATGACGAGGTCATACCGTTGCTCAAGCAGCAGGGCATCGTGATTTTGAGTCACTCGGAGCGAAATGAGGCTCAGTGTCGCTGGGTGCAGCAGTTTTTCAATGATGAGGTCAAGCCGCTGCTGGTGCCGGTGGGCCTGGACCCCGCCCACCCCTTTCCGCAGGTGGCCAACAAGTCGTTGAATTTCATTGTTCGGCTTGGGGGGAAGGATGCCTTTGGCCGAGCCAACACCATCGCCATTGTGAAAGTTCCCCGAGTGCTGCCGCGAGTGATTCGTTTGCCGGCCAAGGTGTCGGCGGGGCGGCAGGCTTTTGTGTTGCTCACCAGTGTGATCAGGGCTCACCTGGCGGAGTTGTTTTCAGGGCGCGAGGTGGTGGCCTTCTCGCAGTTTCGCATTACCCGAGACTCTGATTTGGAGGTGGGCGAGGGCGACGTGGCCAATTTGCGGCAGGCCCTGAGATCCGGGCTCACGACACGCAATTTTGGGCGAGCCATTCGGCTAGAGGTCGGCAGCACCTGCCCGGCAGAGCTGGCCGAGTTTTTGTTGGGGCAGTTTGTGTTGCCCAAGGCGGCTTTGTACCGTGTGGATGGGCCAGTGAACCTGGTGCGCCTGAATCAATTGATTGACCAGGTGGACGCACCTCATCTGCGCTTTGCACCCTTCGAGCCGGCGTGGCCTTCGGAGCGTGTTCCTTTGCACAAGTCCATTCTGGCGACACTTCACGAGAAAGACATCTTGCTGCACCACCCCTTCGAGACCTTCGAGATGGTGACGCAATTTTTGCGCGAGGCTGTCTTTGACCCTGACGTGCTGGCCATTAAGCAGACAGTTTATCGCACGGGCAGTGAGTCTCCCATGATGGACTTGCTGATCGAGGCTGCTCGCCGCGGTAAGGAGGTGACGGTGGTCGTGGAGTTGAAGGCCCGTTTTGATGAAGAGGCCAACATCAATTGGGCCGAGCGGCTGGAGGCTGTGGGAGCGCAGGTGGTGTATGGCGTGGTGGGTTTGAAGACACATGCCAAATTGCTGCTGCTCACCCGCCGCGTTTCAGGCCGGCTGCGTCGCTACGCGCACCTTTCAACCGGCAACTACAACCCCAAAACAGCGAGGCTCTACACCGATCTGGGCTACCTGACCGCTGACCCCGACATCACGGCGGATGCCGATGCAGTATTCCAGCAGTTGGCCAGTCTGGGCAAAATGAAAGCGCTTCGGTGTCTTTTGCAAGCGCCTTTCAAGCTACACCGCGAAATGTTGGCCCTTATTCAGCGTGTGGCCCATGCCGCAAGCCTTGGTGAGCCTGCGCGCATCGTGCTCAAACTGAATGCATTGACCGATGTGCCGCTGATCGAGGCGCTCATTCAGGCGGGAATGGCCGGCGCCAAAATTGATTTAATTGTGCGAGGCGCATGCATGCTCGCGCCGGGGATACCGGGCCAGACCGAGAACATCCGTGTTCGATCCATCGTGGGCCGCTTCCTCGAGCACTCACGCATTCTCTACTTCCGCTGGGGTGCTGGCCTGGATGATGAGGCCTTGTACCTATCAAGCGCAGACTGGATGAGCCGCAACATGTTCCGGCGCATCGAGATTGCATGGCCTGTGCGCAATGCAGCTCTTAAGCAGCGTGTCATTGATGAATGCGTGGTGCCCTACCTGCACGACGGCGTGGACTCTTGGTTTGAGCAACCCGACGGGAGCTATGTTTCCTCGGGTTTGCCAGGGCCGAGTGCGCAGCAAGCATTGATGGCGCTGTACCAGGCTCGCTAACCCAGCAAGGCTGGCGCGCCCCCCTGAAGGGGCCTGAGCCAGCCCTACTGGGGGGCGATCAATCCACGATCAGCGTACCGTTCTGGATCAACTTGCCAATGAGCAAGCTTTCATTGCTTGATGCGACGCCGGCCGTGGCGTAGAGGTCGAGGTTCGCCAGCACGATGCTTTGGTCTTCATGGGCTGCATTGAAGGTGCCGCCAGCGAAGCCGCCTTTGCTGCTGAGGTGAATCGTGGTGTTGGCGCCGGTGACTTCAATGTCAATGTAGTCGAGGATGTTGCCCATCTCGACATTCCCGACAGGGGAGCCGATGTCGCCGGGGGTCGTGCGTTCGCCTTGGAGCAGGTCTCGCAGGTCCAGTACATCACCACCGCCGATGGGTACACCCTTGACGCCGGACTCAACGTTCAAGAAGCCACCGCCATAGCGGAAGTCAGTGATGGTGTCGATGAAGGGGCTGCCTTGTGGGCCTGCATCGGCCAAGCGCCAAGCAAAGACGTCGGGGTGGCCAGCGCCTGTGAGGATGTCGTTGCCTGCGCCGCCGATGAGAAAGTCGTAGCCTTCGCCGCCTTGAATGACGTTGTCGCCGCTGTTGCCTTCGATGCGGTTGTTGGCATCGTTACCGACCAGATTGATGTTGGCGCTACCTTGGGCAGAGAGGTTCTCGAAGTTTTCGTCCAGGGTGTAGGTGCTACCAACGTGCGTGGCTGTGTAGGTGGCATCGAGCTGGATGGCATCGGTACCTTCGTTGGCGGCTTCGATGAGGGTATCTTGGCCGCTGGAGAGGCGGTAGATGTCATCGCCCAGGCCACCCTCAAGGATGTTGGTGCCCGCGCCGCCAATCAGCAGGTCACTGCTCGTACCGCCGCGCAGGGTGTCGTTGCCTTCGCCGCCGTCGAGTTGGTCGGCGCCAGCATTGCCTAAGAGGGTGTCGTTGCCGGCGCCGCCGAGCAGCAGGTCGCGGGCTTCGCCGCCTGTGAGGGCATTGTCGCTCGCATCACCATCGAGAATGCTGCCGGTGCGCAGTTGCCACTGGGATGTGGCAGTGTCGTAGACGAGGTCTTGAATGCGAGAGTCGGTGAGCACGGCAGCTGACTCATTGGAGAACAAGCCAGTGTTGGTGTCCGACATGACCTGGTAGGCGCTGGCGGGTTCGGAGCTGGGTTTGTACTCAATACGCAGGCGCGAGTTTCTGCCTTGTTCCCAGTAAATGAGCTCGAGGGATTGCATGCCGCCTTGAAGGTCGCCCAGCGGCACGTTATTGAAGACCCGTGTCATGGGCGATTGATTGCCGTCGAATTCGAGGAGCGTTTGGCCGGCCACGGTGAGGCGAAAACCATCATCTGCCGTGACTCGGAAATCGTAGGTGCCAGGCTGAACATAGATTTGCCCGTTAAGGCGGATCACTGAATCGCTGGTGGTGCCAAGCCCACTGGTGCCGTTGGTGTTGCCTGCGCCGGTTTGGGCCATGGCGCTGGCGGCGTCATGGGCCAGGAAGTTACTCAGGCCGTGGGTGACTGAGTTAGGGTTGCCATCGGGTGCTGGCAGGCTGTTGCCGGGCAGCGTTGGGGCATTGGAGCCCAGGTCAGCATCGACTGTAGGGTTGAAGCCGTAGTCGATTTTAGTGGCGTGGAAGCTGACGTCGGGCGCACCGGATTGTGCCGAGGCGGAAGAGCCGGCGATGCGATTTGAGCCGCCGGCGAGGCCATTGCGCTCATCGATGATCCGGCTGGCTTCTTCGGTGGAGTTGAGATTGCCTAGTGGCCCCCCTTTGCCAAAATTCGCGGTGCCATCGTCTTGGTGGGTGCGCGCACCTGGAGCGGCGGACTTGGTGTCGTTGTAGCCGTAGTAGCTGCCGCTTAAGCCACTGACCAGAACGGGAGTCAACGTCGGGGTACTAGCGTCCAGATCTTGGGTGCCCGTGATGTCGATGGTGAGGGTGGCTTGGTCGGTGCCGCCGCGGCCATCGCTGATGGTGTAACTGAACAGCTCCCTCACCACCTCGCCAGCGATAAGGTTTTGAACCTCTGGGCTCGAGTTATTGAGGACGTAGGTATAGCTGCCATCAGGGCGGAGAGTCAGCGTGCCGTACTTGCCTGTGAGCGGGCTGCCGATAGAGCCTGGGGTGCCGGTGCCGATTTCGGCGCCTGTGCGAACGTCTGTGACGACCAGGGTGTCGCCGTCTGGGTCAGTGTCTTGGCCGGAGGAGGCTTGAGTGCTTTGGATGACGCCATTGGAGGCGTTCACATTGAGCACGGCCAGGCTGTCTTCGATGAGTAATCCGAGGTCGTCAGCTGCGATGGGAGGGCGGTTGATGGCGGGCGGCAGAACATTGATGTTGATGGTGGCTGGCGGAGATATGGCGCCGCCATTGTCGGTGACTGTGAAGAGAATCTCGGTGGAGCCTTGGAAGCCAGGGTTTGGCTGGAAGATCAAGCCAGCTGCTTGCTCGGGCGTGATCGGCACACCGGGCTGCACAGGGGTCACGCCATCTGGCAGGAACAAGGTGCCATGCGCTGGGGGGCTGGTGAGTGTGACGCTGACCACCACGCCATCGCTGTCGCTGCCGATCAGGGGGGTGAGGATGGGCGTCTGGTAGGGGCTGCTCAACTGGTCTGATTGGGCCTCGGGGGGCTGATTCAGCGGCGCTGGGGTGACGTTGTCGGTAGGGGGCAGATCCGTGTTGGACGAGGGCGAGGATGTGACGGCTTGGTTGACGTCACCGCCCACTCGAAATACCAGGGGCTCGGCACTTTCGGTGGGGAAGGCCAGTCCTGCAGGAGTGACCGCTTCAACGATACGCTGCGCTCTGAAGCCTTCGATGAGGGAACTGGTGTTGCTGGAGAAGCCTGCGCTGGGGGCTGGCAGTTGGTCAAAATCGAGCTCAGCAGAGGTGGCTGCCTGGCTTGTATTAGGATTAATCTGCACGATGCCGTCTTGGCTGGTAAGGATGCGGTCACCCAAATGCACCACATCACCCACAGCAACTTGCTTGAATTGGCCGTTAGCGCTCTTGTTCACTGCCGAGCCCCACACTGCGGTCACGGTTCCATGGGGTGTTTTGGAAAGCTTGGGCATATCAAAAATCCTTTAAGCGAGACGGAGATGCCGCAAACGCTGGAGCTTTTAGTTCTGGGGGAGGGCACCGGGTGCTTTGTTACAAAGCTTGTACATTTTGCGCAACTCAAGCTCGAATTCCTAGCCCCTATCTCAGGGGCTGGCGTAGACGCGACAGTTTTCAGGCGGCGTGTTGGGAAAGCTCGGCGAATGCCCACGAGGCGAGCAGGTGCTTTGCTGGGCTGGTTGTGCGGCGTTGGATTTTTGTTGCCGGTTCAAGCTGCAGGCCGCGAGACGGGGCCCGTACACCCCCCCCTGCGGTGGGAGGGCGGGCTCTTTCGAGGGTCTTTGTGGCGAGTTTTTTAACGCTCAGAGAGCGCTCGGGCCCTGACCTTGAGAACTGGCTTGAGCAAGTAAGACATCACGGTCTTGCGGCCGGTGAGAATGTCGACCTCGGCGGTCATGCCTGGAAGAATGGGCATTTGGTCATTGAAGTTCACCTGGGTGGTGCGAACGCGAACCAGGTAGAAGGCGTTGCCTTTTTCATCGGACTCGGTGTCGGGACTGATGTTTTCGACCTTGGCGCTCAGGCCTCCGTAAATGGAAAAGTCGTAGGCCGTCAACTTGACAGTGGCGG
>CANHBY010000096.1 GCA_947458895.1 Burkholderiales bacterium
GTTGAATCACACGCTTGAGCATCTCGGGAAGGACGTCAACACCTTCTTCGGGATCATCAAAGAGATGTACCGCGTGTGCAAACATGGGGCGCGTATCGAGATCAATGTGCCTCATCCCCGGCATGACAGCTTCCTCAATGACCCGACCCATGTTCGTGTCATCACCCCCGGGCTCCTTGATTTGTTCAGCAGAAAAAACTGTCTTCGTTGGCAGCAATCGGGCGTGGCAAATTCTCCGCTGGCGCTCTACCTCGACGTCGACTTCGAGGTGTTGAGCAGCACGGTGTCTGTCGAAAATGAATACCTTCAGCGTCTCAACTCGGGGCAAATCAGCCACCAGGAGCTCGCCTCAATGATCACCCTCTACAACAACATCGCGACCGAATACCGCATCGTGATGACACCCATCAAGGCGAGTTGATGCGGATTGCCACGCAGCCTGAGGTCATCCGGCCATGAGCTCACCAAAAGCCGAGGCTGTCACCCTGCTTTTAGCGGAGGTCGATCAGCAGTTGGCGCAAGACTCAAGCTCGTTGCCTCTGACGTTGCGCCGCTCCCAACTGCTGAACCAATTGCGCCGTTATGCCGAGGCCACTGCCTGTTGTGAGGCCTTGTTGATTCGATATCCGTACAGCGCCGAGCTCTGGAGCGAGCTCGCCAGCAACTACCTCGACAGCGGATGTCTCGAAGCGGCTGAACTCGGTTTTCGAATGGCATTGGAGCGAGCGCTAGGCCACCCAGAGCACCTCTACAACCTTGCGCTCGCCTTGCAAAAACGATGGCAGCTGGCTGAGGCTGAGTCCTTGCTTCGGCAGGTGGTGGCGCTGAATCCGGAGCACCGTCTGGCGTGGAGCAATCTGGGTTCGGTGCTTGACTGGTTGGGGCGACCCGAAGACGCGCTTGATGCCATGAATCGTGCGATGGCCTTGAGTCCTCAAGACCCAGACTGCCGATGGAATCGTTCGCTTGTCTTGTTGAGACTCGAGCGGTATCAGGAGGGGTGGGCAGAGTATGAGTCTCGTTATGCGTTGCTGTCTCGTCCGGCCACACCACGCACCTGGAGCGGTGAGCCCCGGCCCACCGAAACCCTGTGGGTGGCCTGCGAACAAGGGCTGGGTGACAGCCTGCAGTTCGTGCGCTTCCTGCCACAGGCGCGCCAAAGGGTGGGGCGCCTGGTTTTGGCGTGCCCGCCAGCGCTACAGCCCCTCCTGAGCCAGCAGGACTTGGCGGATGAAGTGGTGGCCAGCGATGGTACGCCTCAGCATGCCTTGAGTGTGCGTCTGATGAGTCTGCCCCACGTGCTGGGTTTGTCTCGGCCCGCTGACCTCGCCAGCGCACCTTTTTTGCGCGCACATCCCGCCCGCGTTGCTCGAATGCGCGAGCGCTTCCCGTTGGACGGCCGCCCCCTGGTAGCACTGGCATGGCAGGGCAGCAAGGCCTATGCCGCGGACGTGATGCGATCCATTCCCTTGCGAGCCTTGTGGCCGCTGCTTCACGCATGGCCTGCGCGCTTTGTCAGCGTCCAAAAGGGTGCTGGCCATGAGCAGCTTTATGAGTTGCCCGCGGGACTGCGCCCTGAGAGCCTGAGTGAGGCCGACGACCAAGACGGCGCCTTCACCGACACGGCGGCCCTCCTGACTCTTTGCGACGCCTTGGTGACCAGTGACTCCGCACTGGCGCACCTGGCCGGCGCGCTCGGTGTCCATTGTCTGCTGCTTCTGCCTCACGTGGCAGATTGGCGATGGGGCCAGGTTCACGACTCTGTGCCCTGGTATCCAACGACAGAGCTGTTCCGGCAAGATCGGCCCGGCGATTGGGCCTCAGCGGTCAATAAGCTCATGCGGCGGGGGTTGGGGCCCGCGAGGTAGGGGCTGTGGTGATGTTCTTCAGCCGCCTCGGTCGCAGCCAAAAGTGTCAGGTCTTTAAAATAAAGTCATGTCTGAGCCTTGATGCTGTGGCTTTCTGAGTTGCCTTTAAACCGAACACGGTGCATCAAATGGGGCTTGATAATTTAGACCTGAGACCTGTGTGCGCATGCGATCACGCACCCTATCAAATCCCTTGCTCGGAATAGTGCCTAGCTTCGACGAGGGATTGATCACACGAAACCTGACAAAGGCCAAGGTGCAAAAGAATCTTCTGGCTGCGATCAGCCGGTACATGTAGGCCTGGGCGAACATGAAAAAAGCGCCCTCTCGGGCGCTTTTTTCTGGGCTGTCTGGATCTCAGTCAGCCTGCTTACGCAGGAAAGCTGGGATCTCGATTTCGTCCATGCCGTTGCTGGCCAGGGCATCGACCTTGGCTGCAGCGACGCGGCCGTTGCGCCACACGCTGGGGGTGTTCATGGCGGCGTAGTCTTGGCTTGCGCTGAGCGATGGGACCTGATGACTCACAGTGTGTTGAGTATGTTGGCCCATGTAGGGGCTGTGGCTGGGAATGGACAGGTTGTCGGTGCCGGTGCGCAGCATGGGTGCGGTGTGAACCACACTGATGGGAGCTTGGTGGCGTTTGACAGGACTCAGGCCGGTGGCGATCACGGTCACGCGGAGTTGGTCACCCAGGGTTTCGTCGTAAGCGGTACCGTAGATGACGTGAGCATCATCGGACGCATAGCGACGGATGGTGTTCATGGCGTTACGGGACTCAGACAAACGGAAGGTGGTGCGGTTGGCCGCGATCAGCACCAGCACGCCACGTGCGCCGGAGAGGTCGATGCCTTCGAGCAGTGGGCAAGCCACTGCCATCTCGGCGGCCTTGGTGGCGCGGTCAGGGCCACCGGCGGTTGCCGTGCCCATCATGGCTTTGCCAGGCTCGCTCATCACGGTCTTGACGTCTTCGAAGTCAACGTTAACCAAGCCAGGGATGTGGATGATGTCGCTGATGCCACCCACTGCATTTTTCAGCACATCGTTGGCGTGTGCGAAAGCTTGATCTTGGGTGACGTCGTCGCCCAGCACATCGAGCAGCTTGTCGTTCAGGATCACGATCAAGGAGTCGACGTTGGCTTCGAGCTCGGCCAGGCCGGCATCGGCGGAGCGCATACGGCGGTTGCCTTCGAAATCGAAGGGCTTGGTCACCACGCCCACGGTGAGGATGCCCATCTCTTTGGCCACGCGGGCAATCACGGGCGCTGCACCGGTGCCTGTGCCGCCACCCATGCCTGCGGTGATGAAGAGCATGTTGGCGCCGGTGATGGCGTCACGGATCTGGTCAACCGCTTCTTCGGCGGAATACTTGCCGGCCTCGGGCTTGGCACCTGCGCCCAAGCCGCTGGCACCCAACTGAATCAGTTGGTTGGCGGTAGAGCGGCTGAGGGCCTGGGCATCGGTGTTGGCGCAAATGAAATCCACGCCTTGAACGCCTTGGGCAATCATGTGCTCAACCGCGTTACCACCACCACCACCTACACCGATGACTTTGATCTGAGTGCCACGGTCGAAGTCGTCGATCATTTCGATGCTCATTGAATTTCTCCTGAAAATTTGCAGTTGCCGTTAATTTGCTGATTAGAACTACCTAAAACCACTTCAATCTCACTGTTTTGCCCAGATAATTCCGGGTCTGTTTTGAAACTGGGGGGGCCTGTTGCCACCAAGGTGTGGGGCCCACTACAGCGTGAAACGCGTGCCGAATTCTTGTGTGCCATTTTGACTGAGCTCCGGCTCAAAAGTTGCCCAAGAACCAATCTTTTACACGCCCCATCGTGGTCTTGACGGACCCCGCTTGCTGCGCGGCACGTACACCCCGGGCACGGCCTTGGCGGGCCTCTTCAAGCAAGCCCATCACGGTGGCAGATCGCGGGTTGGAGACCATGTCAAAGAGGGCACCGCTGTAGGTCGGAACGCCCTTGCGAACGGGCTTCAAGAAGATGTCTTCGCCAAGCTCAACCATACCCGGCATCACGGCCGTTCCGCCGGTGATAACCACACCGGATGACAGAAGTTCTTCGTAGCCGCTTTCGCGGATGGCTTGTTGCACGAGGGAATAGATTTCTTCGACGCGTGGCTCGATCACGCCTGCCAACGCTTGGCGGCTGAGCATGCGCGGAGAGCGGTCACCCAAGCCGGGCACTTCGAGCTGCTCGTTGGGGTCAGCGAGGAGTTGCTTGGCGACGCCATAAGCCACCTTGATTTCCTCGGCGTCTTTGGTGGGCGTGCGCAGGGCCATGGCGATGTCGCTGGTGATGAGGTCTCCGGCGATGGGAATGACGGCGGTGTGCCGGATGGCTCCGTCGGTGAAGATGGCCACGTCGGTGGTGCCGGCACCAATATCGACGAGCGCCACACCCAGGTCTTTTTCGTCGTCGGTCAGCACACCGTGGCTGGAGGCGCTGGGGTTGAGCACGAGCTGGTCGACCTCAAGGCCGCAGCGGCGCACACATTTGACGATGTTTTCAGCAGCGCTCTGCGCACCGGTCACGATGTGGACCTTGACTTCGAGGCGGCCACCGCTCATGCCGATGGGCTCTTTGACTTCGTGACCGTCGATCACGAATTCCTGGGCTTGAACCAACAGCAAACGCTGGTCGTTGGGGATGTTGATGGCTTTGGCGGTTTCAACCACCCGTGCCACATCAACGGGGGTGACTTCCTTGTCTCGCACGATCACCATGCCCGTGCTGTTTTGGCCGCGGATGTGGCTGCCGGTGATGCCGGTGTAGACGTGGGTAATTTTGCAATCGGCCATCATCTCGGCCTCTTTGAGCGCCGCCTGAATGGACTGGACCGTGGCCTCGATATTGACCACCACCCCGCGCTTCAAGCCGTGCGCTGGGGCCACGCCGAGCCCCGCCACGCGGAGTTCGCCCGAGGGCAATACTTCAGCCACCACCGCCATGACTTTGGCGGTTCCGATGTCAAGTCCCACAACCAAATCTTTGTATTCCTTGGGCATATCGTCACTTCCTGCAAATGTTGGGTTAGTACGTCTGGGTGTCTCGAATTTTGATGCTATGGGCTGCGTGTTTTTTCGTCTGGTGGAACCGTGGTGCTCACCCCTTTGAGCTTGACTACATACCCCTGCCGGTGCCGTAAGTCAGCGTAGGCCAAGGGCCTGTCGAAACGTTTGATGACATCAGGCAGGGTCGCGACGAACTGCTCGGCGCGCGCCACCACAGCATCTTCACTGCCACGCCCCAGCTCGAGGCTGACGCCATTGGCGAGCACAGCCCGCCAAGAGCCCCGGCTGGACAGAAGTAGTTTGGCAACTGGTGACGTCATGGGGTCAAGTGCCGTGTTCAGGCGGTGCAGCATCGCAAGCATGTGGCGAGAGCTGCCCTGAGGCCCGGCCAGCAAGGGCAGTTTTTCATCTTCGATGTCACCCAGATTGACTTCGAAAACTTCGCCATAGGTATTCACGAGCTTATCGGGCTGGGTGTCGCCGTCTTGGCTCCACAGAGCTGCCACGTGGTGTTCCTGCAGACGCACCTCGAGTCGATTGGGCCATACACGCCTCAGTGCGGCATGGCGCACCCAGGGCACAGTCTCGAAGGCAGCTTGAGCTGATTGAAGATCGATGGTGAAAAAATTGCCCATCAAACGCTGCGCCACGTTGGCTCGAATGGTGGCTACGCTGGTGCGCCCGACGTCGCCGCTCACGGTGATGCCCTTCAAGACAAAGTAGGGGCGCTGGGTCACCCACACCAGGGCACCGGCCATCACGACCAAGACCAAAACGCTGATAAACACGCTGGTCAGCGCATTCAAAAAGCGCACATCGGCTGGTAGCGCCGCTGCTGGCAAGGAGTGGGTAGTGGATACAGGCATGGTGTGTCGGTCAGCGATCAGGCACGAGGCGCTGAATGGGTGTCAGGGGTGTCGAGCGAGGCCTGGGCAATCAGGTGCAAACACAGCTGCTCGTAGCTCATGCCTGAAGCACGCGCGGACATCGGCACCAGCGAGTGCGAGGTCATGCCGGGCGAAGTGTTCATCTCAAGCAGCAATGGCTTGCGGTCACTGGCGCGAATCATCAGGTCAGCCCGACCCCAGCCGCGGCAACCCAAAGACCGATAAGCGGCGACCACGATGCGTTGAATTTCTTGCTCCAGCTCAGCAGGCAAC
>CANHBY010000097.1 GCA_947458895.1 Burkholderiales bacterium
CCAAGTACGCTGACTTCAAAGCGCGCACCTTGAGCTACGGTGATCAGCGTCGCCTGGAAATCGCCCGCGCTCTGGCAACCGACCCCCATTTGATCGCGCTGGACGAACCCGCCGCCGGCATGAACCCGACCGAGAAGGTGGTTCTGCGCGAGCTGATCGATCGAATCAGGCGTGACGGGCGCACGGTGCTGCTCATTGAGCACGATGTGAAGCTGGTGATGGGCCTGTGTGATGCGGTGACGGTGCTGGACCAAGGTTGCCAAATCGCCCAGGGTGTGCCCAGCGAAGTTCAACGTGATCCACGTGTGATCGAGGCCTACCTCGGCGTGGCACATTGACACCCAGGCTGAGCCATTCTTTTCATTCGATAGGATCGTCATGCTGAAGACCTTGCTCAAAGTCAGTGGGCTCCAAGTGGCCTACGGTGGAATTAAAGCCGTCAAAGGCATTTCGTTCGAGGTGAGCCAGGGCGAGCTGGTGTGCCTGATCGGTGCCAATGGCGCGGGCAAAAGCACCACCCTCAAGGCCGTCACAGGCACGCTAAAGCCTGCCGCAGGGTTGGTGGAGTTCATGGGGCAAAGCACCACGGGGCGCGGCCCCTGGGAGCTGGTTCAGCAAGGCCTGGTGATGGTGCCTGAGGGTCGCGGCACCTTCACGCGCATGAGCATCACCGAGAACCTGATGATGGGTGCTTTTGTGCGCAAAGACGCTGAGGTGCTCACAGACATGGACAAGGTGTTTGAAACCTTTCCGCGTCTCAAGGAGCGTAGAAATCAGTTGGCCGGCACCCTCTCCGGCGGCGAGCAGCAAATGTTGGCCATGGGCCGCGCCTTAATGGCACGTCCGCGAGTCTTGCTTCTGGACGAGCCCTCGATGGGCTTGAGCCCCATCATGGTGGACAAAATATTCGAGGTCATTCAAGACATCCACAGCCGGGGCACCACCGTGCTGTTGGTCGAGCAAAATGCCAGCCGCGCCTTGGCGCTGGCCTCGCGCGGCTATGTGATGGAGTCGGGTGAGATGGCCATGACCGGCCCCGCGGCTGAGTTGCTCCGTGATCCCAAGGTGAGGGCGGCTTACTTGGGGGAGTAAGCTTCACGGACCAGGTTCCTTAGGCGTAGCGCAACTCGGTCGCCTTCCCCCCGAACACCCTGTAAGCAAACACGGTGTACCCCGCGATGGCCGGCACCGAGATGACCGTGCCGATCAGGATGACCTTCAGTGAGGCGGGGCTGCTGGCGGCTTGCCACAGGGTCAGTTTGTCGATCACGACATAGGGATAGAGGCTGTAGGCCAAGCCGAAGAAGCCCAGCACAAACACTGTGATCACCAGCATGAAGGGCAGCCAACACAGCTTGCCCAGAACGCGCTCCGAATTCAACATGGCCCGAGCGCCCACGAGTGCCAGGATCGTCATCAGTGGAATGGGCAGCAGCGCAATGAACTCGGGCATGCTGAACCAGCGATCACGCACGGTGGTGCTGATCAGTGGCGTAGCCACAGAAATCAGGCCCATGCCGATGACCATGGGCGGCCAAGCGATTTTGGCCCAGCGCACCGCATTTTTTTGCAGCTCGCCTTCTGTTTTGAGGATCAACCAGCACGCGCCCAGCAGCACATAGGCGGCTGGCAATGCGATGGCAATCGTACCTGCGAAAGCGTTGTAAGCCCAGCCCTCGTGCAGGCCGGTGATGTAGTGGCCGAGCATCCAGCCCTGTGATGTGGCGGCCAAGCCAGAGCCAGCAAAGAAGGCCCGGTTCCACAGATGTTTATGCTGAGCCTGCGCCTTGGTGCGAAAGTCAAAAGCCACCCCGCGCAAAATCAAACCCACCAGCATCAGGGCCACGGGCAAATAGAGTGCGGTGAGCACCATGCCGTGGGCTTTGGGGAAGGCAATGAGCAAAATGCCCACACCCAACACCAGCCAGGTTTCGTTGGCATCCCAAAAGGGCCCTATGCTGGCCACCATCACATCTTTTTGGGCATCGCTGGCACGCGGCATTAGGAGCCCCACGCCGAGGTCATAGCCATCCAGCACCACATAGGCCAGCATGGCCAGGCCCATGAGCGCCATGAAGATGATGGGCAAAACTTGGTCAAAGCTCATGTGGAGGCTCCGGTGGTGGTGACCAAGCTCGGCTTGGGCCATGAAGGTTGACTCATGTCGACCGGCTTGCCGGCCATGTAGCGGATCACACCGATGTAAGCGCAGATCAACACCAGATAAACCGTGACATACAGCGCCAAGGTGAAAGCGATCAGCGCCGAGGGCACCTGCGAGGCCACCTCAGCGGTTCGCAGCAGGCCGAACACGATGTAGGGTTGGCGGCCAATCTCCGTCACATACCAGCCTGCCACGGTAGCCACCCAGCCTGAAAATGTCATGGCCGTCAAAGCCCACAACAGGGCTTTGGGCAGCGCAGTGGCTTGCCAGTTGGCACGCCGGTAGAGCCAACACCCCACCCAGCTGGTTAGCCACATCAGCACCCCCATCCCCACCATCACCCGAAAGCCGTAGAACAGCGGCGCCACGGGCGGATGGGCTTCAGGGAACTCATTCAAGCCTTTGATCTCGCCATCGAGTTCGTGGGTCAGGAGAAGGCTGGCTGCGCGTGGAATACCGATGGCCAGTTCGTTGCGCCTCTGCGCGGCGTTGGGGACTGCGAAGAGCAGCAAGGGGGCCCCGCGCTCGGTCTCCCAGATGCCCTCCATGGCGGCAATTTTCTGAGGCTGATGCTTCAAGGTGTTCAAGCCGTGCAAATCACCCACCAGCACTTGCACAGGGATCAGCAAAGCTGCGAGGCTCAAGCCCACTCGCAACACCTTGGGTGTCGAGGCATTGCCAAGCCCCCGAAGTGTTTGCCAACCACTCACGCCGGCCAGCAAAAAGGCGACCGTCAGGGCGGAGGCCAGCAGCATGTGAGTCAGCCGATAAGGCAGGGAAGGGTTGAAGATCACTGCTGCCCAGTTTGTCACATGAAACTCGCCGTTGATGACCTCGAAGCCTGCAGGTGTGTGCATCCAAGAGTTGAGGCTCAAAATCCAGAAGGCACTCATGGTGGTGCCAAAAGCTACGAGAAAAGTGGCCAGCAAATGCACCCGCTCACTCACCCTGCCGTGCCCAAAAAGCATCACCCCCAAGAAGGTGGCTTCCAAGAAGAAGGCTGTGAGCACTTCATAGCCGAGCAATGGGCCTGCGACATTGCCTACGCGCTCCATGAAGCCAGGCCAGTTGGTGCCGAACTGAAAGCTCATGGTGATGCCACTGACCACACCCAAGGCGAAGGTGAGCGCAAACACTTTGGTCCAGAAACGGTACGCCATCAGCCACGCTGTGTTGTGGGTGCCAAGCCAGCGCCAGCGGAAGAACAGCAACACCCACCCCAGCGCGATGGTGATGGTGGGAAACAGAATGTGGAAGGTGATGTTGGCCGCAAATTGGGCCCTGGCGAGCATGAGTGCATCCATGTTTTGACTCCTTAATCCTTGCGTGGGTTGCGGCCGCCGATGAGCGAAGACTTGTTGGTGAATTCAAGCAAACGCTGCACCTTGGAGCCCATCTTCATGAGTTGCGCCAGCGTTTTTTGGTCCATGCGCTGAACGTCATCGAACCAGGTGGTCATGAGCTCAATCAGGTCGTGCATGCTTTTCATGCGCTCCTGGGCGATGCGATCTTCTTCGCTGCTGGGGCTCTCTAGCAGCGAATTGCGCAGCATGGAAAGCGTGGGCTCGATCTCTCGGCGGCGGCGCTCTTCAGCCAGCGTGCGGAAAATCTCCCAGGCATCGGTGGGGGCGTCGAAGTATTCACGCCGGTCGCCGCTCACATGGCGCAGACTCACCAAACGCCAGGACTGCAATTCCTTCAAACCCATGCTGACGTTGGAGCGCGAGAACTCCAGCGACTGGCCGATTTCATCTGCATTCAGGGGCCGTGGTGAGACATAAATCAGCGCATAGATCTGGCCTACTGTGCGGTTGATGCCCCAGCGGCTACCCATCTCGCCAAAGTGGCTGACGAAGCTGCGCACGAGGGGTGAAAGGGCAGACATGGGTGGATTTTCTGGTTCAGTATTTACCCTCGGAATGTATTGAAGTTTCAGTAAATCCTGAAAATCCAAAAATAAAGGGCTTTCACTCGGTAGGGGTATTCACTGTAGTTTTTTCCGATCAATAGCGTGGAAAATTCACGCCGGACACTCCAAGGCTGCTGGCCTCTGGGGTGGCAAACGGGCCACGTCATTTGAGAGGAGTTGTGAATGCAGGCTGCGATCCATACATCCGCCGGTCAACAGTGGGCGGCAGCCGTCTGGGTGTTCAATCACGTCTTGCAGCGGGTGGCTGACGTGTTGGCTCGACAGGGGCACGTGGGGCTGTCGGCCCAACTGATCTCCGCCAAAAACAGCCAAGCGCCCCGCATCAGCGAGTTCCGTTTGTATGATCTTTCAGTGCAGGACCGAATTTTTTTCGTCGAGGGCCTGCGCATGGCTCACCAGCGTTATCTGGCCGAGGGGCCGGCAGGTTGGAACATGCCGGATTTTTACCCTGTCTTCATGGAACGCTTTGCCTCCCTGCTTCAACTGGCCGAATCTGAAAACGTGCAATACATAACCGGCTCCGGCCCAACGCTTTACAGCAGCACAGCCGCCAATTCGGTTCGCAGGACGGCATCAGGGTAGTGCAGTGGCCAGCGTGGAAATATCCCAGAGAAAGTGGGCTAACACGGGGGTCCAAAGGGCCTGTTTGCGGGCATAGGCCAGCGAGAAGCACAGCCCGAACACGAGAACCCACACCACATTGACCGGCCCCTGGTACAGGCTGTAGAGCACCCGAACCAGCAGCGGTACGCCGATGGCCACCGAGAGGCCCAAACCCCTGAGCCCACGCATTAAAATCCCGAGCAGAAAAACCTCTTCGAAGGCGCTGTTGATACAGATCAGGGCGACCATCACCACCATCGACACAGAACTTGCCGCCAAGGTTGCGTCCACGGCTTGTGTGGGCTGTGCGGGCAGGGGTCCTGTCACGATGAAGCCGATCAGCCAAGCACTCAGCACGACCAGTGCGGCTACAAGGGAATCTCTGAGCGTAGGCCGAGGGATCAGAGTTCCCAGGGCAAAGCCACGGGCCTTGAGAAAGAGCAAGGCGCCCCCACTCAAAATGGCCTCCACCACAATGAGCCCGATGGCCCCGGCATCGGTGAGCGGTGCATCAGGATAGGTGTTGAACAGGGCGTCCACAGACGTCAGGATGGGCAGACCAAAGCATATGGCGATGACGACCAGGGCTTCTGCGACCGTGAGTGTGGTGTGGGACGAGGTGGCCATTGTGTTTTTGGCGCCGGTGGGCTGGTACAAGATTATTGAGCTTACCTTGGCCGCTTGGCAGAGGTTCCCAATGCATCGGCCACAATGGCGAATTCTTCAGCTTGCTTCCTGATTTCAAATGACCGAGCTTCCTGATCTGGCAGGGAAACACATTGTTCTGGGCTTGACGGGCGGAATTGCCTGCTACAAGGCGGCCGAGCTCACCCGTGCGCTGACCTCGGCTGGTGCCACCGTTCAGTGTGTGATGACCGAGGCCGCCGAGCAGTTCATCACCCCGGTGACCATGCAGGCTTTGTCGGGGCGCTCGGTCTACACCAGCCAGTGGGACGCGCGTGCCCCCAACAACATGGCGCATATCAACCTCTCGCGTGAGGCTGATGCGATATTGGTGGCCCCTGCCAGCGCCGATTTTCTGGCCAAGCTGCTCCACGGGCGCGCTGATGATTTGCTCAGCTTGATGTGCCTGGCGCGCCCGCTGGAGCGTTGTCCCTTGTTGCTTGCTCCGGCCATGAACCGTGAAATGTGGGCGCACCCCACCACCCAACGCAATGTGGTGCAGTTGATCGCCGATGGTTGCACGATCTTCGGGCCAGCCAGTGGTGAGCAGGCCTGCGGCGAGGTGGGCCAGGGGCGTATGCTGGAACCCCAAGAGTTGCTTGAAGACCTGATCGCCTACCTTCAGCCCAAGGTGTTGAAGGGCAAGCGCGTGCTGATCACCGCCGGC
>CANHBY010000098.1 GCA_947458895.1 Burkholderiales bacterium
GGCTTGAGCCAGCGCGGCCAAACCATCAAAGACAAAGCCATCACGGTGAGGCCCAGCAAGGCCGGCGCCATCATGGCCAGTGTGCTCAAAACCTGCAGCCCATGCGATTCAGGAAGCTGCCAGATGGCCAGCCAAAGCGGTAGGTTGCCTAAAGTGGTCAGCCAAAGGGCTAGCGTCAACAGGAGCTTGGTAGGGTGCCACTGCGCTCGGGCAGAGAGCTTCATAAGGTGATCAGAAAAGTCTGGCAAGGGCTGAGAGTAGCCTGTTTCAGTCCCCACATTCCGTTTCATGCATCGTTCACGAAGGTGGCGGCTGTGGGACGGTGGCGGCGTGCTGCCGAGTTTGGGATAATCAAAGGCTTTGCATCAGCGTCCGACGGGTCTGAAGTTCAGACTTCGGTTCATTCGCGAAGTTCCACTTCGTGGTCTGAGCCCCCGGGGATGTGGTTGTGCTGATCGGGTTCCATTCATGCGGTTCATTCCATTTTTCAAGCCTGAGATGGCTCGGGCGCAAAAAATCTCTGGAGGGCAGTGCGTCATTGACACTGCCCGAGGCTCGCCCGCTTCGCGCTTGTGGCTGATCGATTTGCTCAAGCTGTTGGCCGCCAATGTCATCGTGTTCCATCACCTGTCAGCGTATGGTCCGATATCGGAGGCCTTGGCGATTCATTGGCCCCAGTTGATTTCTTGGCTTTTCAACGAAGGCCGCATGGCGGTGCAGGTTTTTTTGGTCACCGGTGGCTATCTCGCTGCGCGTGGCGTTTCTGGCTGGTTCAACAAAAAAATGCCTTTTGCTGTGCAGGCCATGGCCCAGCGCTATGGCCGATTGGTTTTGCCGTACATGGTGGCTCTGATCCTGGCCATGGTGGGGTCTGCAATGGCCCGGTTGTGGATGAGCGATCCGGCCATTCCTGCCGAACCCTCGTGGGCTCAAGTCGTGTCGCATGCCCTGTTGTTGCAAAACATTTTGGGCGACAGTGCACTCTCGGCAGGCGTTTGGTACATCGCCATTGATTTTCAATTGTTCTGCGTCATGGTTCTGGTGGCTTCGTTGGCACAGACCCTCGCGCGGCGCGGGGGGTTCTCGCTGCAGGCTGGCCTGCGCTTGACCCAGATGCTGGTGGTTGGCCTGATGGCGGCCTCACTGTTTTATTTCAATCGCGATTCGGCTTGGGATATGTGGGCCCTTTACTTTCTGGGCTCCTACGGTTTGGGCGCGGCGGTGTTCTGGGCTGCTGGTTCGCGCCGGCCCTGGCTGGCCATGACCCTTCTGGCCCTGGTGGTGCTGGTGGTGCTGGTGGCGTTGTGGGTTGAATACCGCCCCCGGATCGCTTTGGCGCTGTGTGTGGCGTTGCTCTTGGGCTCGGGCCAGATTCTTCGCTCATCCAGGGCCTTCAGTGCGGGTTGGCTGCAGGCCTTGGTGCGCTGGTCGTCTGCCTCCTATGCCCTGTTCCTGGTGCACTTTCCGATTTGCCTGTTGGGCAACGTCGTATTCGATCAGATGGGGTGGGACGGCGCCGAGGTGAGCCTGCTCGTTTCAATTCTCACCTGGGCCGCAAGCTGGGTTGTCGCTTTGATTTTTCATCGCCGCGTGGAACAACCGTTGTCGGCCTGGGCCTCTGGTGGCTGGGCCATGAATCAAGCCGCTCACGGTCTCGTCGACTGGGCGCGAAGCAGCCGAGACTGGTTGCGCTTGAGCTGGCAGCGCCTGAGCGCGTGACCGTTGGCCTTGAGCCTTGCGGTGGCACCTCAGCCCTGGGGCGGCGCTCTGTCCAACAGCATGGCATCACCGTAACTGAAAAAACGATAGCGCTGCGCGATGGCCTCGCGGTACAACGCATGCATGTGTGAGTGACCTGTGAAGGCACTCACCAGCATCAGCAAGGTGCTCTTGGGCAGATGGAAGTTGGTGATCAGCCGATCAACCACCCGAAAAGTGAAACCCGGCGTGATGAAAATATCGGTTTCTCCGGCCCCTGCTTGGAGCTGGCCGCCTCGTGCGGCTGATTCCAGTGCGCGCAGGGTGGTGGTGCCCGCCGAGATCACCCGCCCGCCCCGCGCGTGCGTGGCTTCAATGGCCTCTACCGTGGCCTGAGGTACCTCGTACCACTCGGTGTGCATGGTGTGCTCGGAAAGATTTTTCGCGCGCACCGGTTGAAAAGTGCCCGCGCCCACATGCAAGGTGACATGGGCTCGTTCAATGCCGCGCTGTGCCAGCGTGCCAAGCAGCTCCTCATCAAAGTGCAACGAGGCGGTGGGGGCTGCCACGGCGCCAGGTTGCCTGGCAAAAACTGTCTGGTAGCGGGCCACATCATCTGCCGTGTCGCCGTGGCTGATGTAGGGTGGAAGCGGCACATGGCCATGTTCGGCCAGCAGGCCGAAGGGGCTGGCAGGAAACCTCAAGTGAAACATGCCATTGTCTGGGCCGCAACGCCCCAACACTTCGGCCTCGAACCCCTTGCCTTCACCCAAGTGCAAGCGAGAGCCTGGCAGAGGGCTTTTGCTGGCTCGC
Organism: Burkholderiales bacterium; assembly: GCA_947458895.1. GTDB lineage: Bacteria > Pseudomonadota > Gammaproteobacteria > Burkholderiales > Burkholderiaceae_C > CANHBY01. The sequence goes on from CANHBY010000098.1 coordinate 2,512, forward strand.
ACATGAGCCCAGACCTCATGCCCGTCAGTCAGCACGCGCTCAACCAACATCTCTACTGCACCACCACTGGCCTTGCGCCCAAAGAGCCGCGCCTTGATGACTTGGGTATCGTTGAAAACCAGCAAATCGCCCGCCTGCAGCAGGCCAGGCAGTTCACTGAACACCCGGTGAATGGCCGGTGACTGACGGGCATCCAGAAGGCGCGAGGCGCTTCTCTGGGGCAGGGGGTGCTGGGCGATCAGCTCGGGGGGGAGCTCGAAGTCGAAATCATCGAGCGTGAATGGAGTGTGCATGGGACAGCGGGGGCTAGTGTGCATTTCTGGGCGGTTAAATACACCGCGGATCAGGTCGCCCAAGGATAGCCCACCGCACCATCTTTTTACCAGTCTCCAGAGCCGCCATCGGATGAGGAGCTGTCGCCTCCCCAATCGCCACCATTGCCGAAATCGATGCTGCGGTCTTGCAGATCAGGGGCGTCATTGTTGAAGTAATCGGTTGACAGGCCGCTGCTTGTGGCCGCGGGGGGCGACATATCTACTGCTGATGGTGCTGCATGGTCCTGACCATGCAGCAGCTTTTCCGCCAGCATGCCAGCCGCAAAGCCCCCTGCGCCTGCCAGGCCCACACCCAGCAGGCCACTGCCACCACCCGGTTGCGCTGCGGGTGGGTAGCCATAAGGCGTGTTCGGGCTGCCGGCTCCGGCCATCATGAGGGGTGCAGCGGCTCGACGATTGACCATGCGCCAAACCATGACCGCGATCAACAGGCCCCCCACACCCCATACCCATCCTGGAAGGCCAGAGCTTGCAGAGGCTGCCGTGCTTTTTGCGGCGGCGGGTGCCTTGGCCTCGAAGGGTGTCACGGGTGTCAGGGAGCGGTCGGCCACAGGCGCTGGGTTGGAGCGTGCAGAGCTTTGCGACAGAGCTTGCTCGAAGGAGCGGAATTTCTCGGGGTTGGTGAAGCCGATGGCGGGGTCGAGTTTGCTGGCGTTTTGGGCCTCTTGGATGGCCAATTCTCGCTTGCCGTTGTGGGCCAGAATTTCCGCGTAGATGTAGTGAGCCTTGGCACTGCGCGGCCGCGCATCAACCACCTCGCGCATCATGGTTTCGGCCTGCTCGAAGCGGCCTTGCTTTACAGCTTCTTGCACCTGTTCAACACTGGGCAGCGCCAAGGCCACCGCCGAAAACAGCGCCAAGGCCAACCAAACAACAAATCGCTTCATGTGCATGTTTATCGGTCCATTAAAGGGAGTGTGCTGGATTCTGCACGGTTCATGGGTGGGGGTTGACTCGGTTTTTTCAAGAGCCAGTTACAAACCATTGTGTTGATAATCACTTGTATGAAGCTTGAGCCAAAGCATCATCCACAGCCTCACCATGACCCCCTCCAAACCTGATTCATCTGCTGCAGGCAAGTCCAAGTCTGGCCCCCAGAAGGCCATGGAGAAGCTCGGTCTGCGCAATGACATGGATCTGGCCTTGCATCTGCCCCTGCGGTATGAAGACGAAACTCAGCTGGTGCCGATCAAGCAGTTGCGAGAAGGGTTGACCTCGCAGGTGCAAGGCACCGTGGTGCAGTGTGAGGTGCAACTGCGCTCTCGCCGGCAGCTGGTGGCTCACATTCGTGATGAGGCGGGCGATGAGCTCGTGCTGCGCTTTTTGAACTTCTACCCCTCGACCCAAAAGGCCTTGGCCCCGGGCACCCAGGTGCGAATTCGCGGCGAGGTGAGGGGCGGATTTTGGGGGCGCGAAATGGTGCACCCCACGGTCAAGGCCGTGAGTGATGACACGCCTTTGGCCAGCTCGCTCACGCCGGTCTACCCTGCCAGTGCTGGGCTGCCCCAGGCCTACTTGCGCAAGGCGGTGGCCGCAGGCCTCAAGCGAGCTGACTTGTCTGAGGTGCTGCCTCCTGAGGTGATTCCGCCCCGGATGCTTTCACTGCGTGAAGCACTGCAATGCCTGCACCACCCGGCGCCACAAATGTCTCTGGACGACCTGGAGGAGCGCAGTCATCCGGCTTGGCAGCGCTTGAAGTTTGATGAGTTGCTGGCGCAGCAACTTTCTCAGCTGCAGGCCCAGCGCGAGCGCGCTTTACAACGTGCTCCGCGTTTTGAGGTCCGGCTGGGCGCGCTCCATGAGCGTTTGTTGGCCGTGCTGCCCTTTGAGCTGACCCGTGCTCAGCGCCGGGTAGTTGAAGAAATTGCCGGCGACCTTCAGCAAAACGTGCCCATGCATCGGTTGCTGCAAGGTGATGTGGGGTCGGGTAAGACCGTGGTGGCGGCGATGAGTGCCGCATTGGCGATTGCCAACGGATGGCAATGTGCCCTGATGGCCCCCACTGAAATTTTGGCCGAGCAGCACTTTCGCAAGCTTGTGAGTTGGGTTGAACCTCTTGGCATCGAAACCGCATGGCTCACCGGCAGCCGCAAAGGCAAGCAACGCCGGGATATGTTGGTTCGTGTCGCCGACGGGTCAGCCGCCTTGGTCGTTGGAACCCATGCCGTGATTGAGGATGAGGTGCACTTCGCGCGTCTCGGTCTGGCCATCATTGATGAGCAGCACCGGTTTGGCGTGGCCCAGCGCCTGGCGTTGCGTGCCAAGCTCCAGAGCAGCGGCGAGTCCGATGGGGGGCAGCCACTCGAAGCCCATTTGTTGATGATGAGCGCCACCCCCATTCCGCGCACCCTGGCCATGACCGTCTTTGCCGATCTCGACATCAGCACCATCGATGAATTGCCGCCCGGTCGCACCCCCATCGTCACCAAGGTGTTCGGTGATTCGCGGCGTGATGATGTGGTGGCCCAAATTGCCGTGGAAGTCGCCAAGGGTCGGCAGGTGTACTGGGTGTGCCCTCTGATTGAAGAGAGCGAAAAGATCGATCTGCAAAACGCCACGGCCACCCACCAAGAGCTTTGTGCAGCCCTGCCAGGCGTCATCGTGGGCCTGCTTCATGGCCGCATGAACAGTGCTGACAAGGCCGCCGTGATGGCACGCTTCAGTGCTGGCGAGATGGCGGTGTTGGTGAGCACCACCGTGATTGAAGTGGGTGTGGATGTGCCCAATGCCAGCCTGATGGTGATCGAACATGCTGAGCGCTTCGGCTTGAGCCAGTTGCATCAGCTTCGGGGTCGGGTGGGGCGCGGAGCCGTGGCCAGTGTGTGCGTGCTGATCTACACCCCACCCCTGAGCCAGACCGGTAAAGACCGGCTCAAGGCCATGGCCGAAACCAACGACGGCTTCGAAATTGCCCGGCGCGACCTGGAAATTCGAGGCCCTGGTGAGTTTCTGGGGGCCCGCCAATCAGGCGCCGCCTTGCTTCGCTTCGCCGACCTGCAGGGCGATCTCCACCTCGTTCAGGCCGCACGCCAGGCCGCCGAGTCGCTTTGGGACCAGCATCCCCAAGCCGCTGAGCGCCACCTGGCGCGTTGGCGCGGCGTTCGTCCTGAGTATCTCAAGGCTTGATCAGGGATCCTGGCGAGATCAATACACTTCGCATACCGAACCGGTTTTTGCTTCATCTAATCTCAAACCATGA
>CANHBY010000099.1 GCA_947458895.1 Burkholderiales bacterium
AGAGAGCGAAAACCGGTTGCGCATTTCGGTGACGGTGTCTACGGTCTTGACGAGCCGGCCGCTGGCGGCCTTTTCCTCAGGCGTCGCGAACTCCATTTTGATGAGTTTGGAGCCCAGGTTGCGGCGAATGATGGACAGCTTGCCCGCCTTGAGCGTTGGCTTGTGCACATAGAACTCATCGGGGTTCACAGCGCCCTGCACCACCGTCTCGCCCAGGCCGTAGCTGGAGGTGATGAAGACCACATCTTTGAAGCCGCTCTCGGTATCAATGGTGAACATGACGCCGGCCGCGCCCAGGTCAGAGCGCACCATGCGCTGCACGCCAGCAGACAAAGCAACGTCGGCATGGGCAAAGCCCTTGTGGACGCGATAGCTGATGGCGCGGTCGTTGTAGAGGCTGGCAAACACCTCCTTCATTTTGTGCAGGACTTCTTCGATCCCCACCACATTGAGGAAGGTTTCTTGCTGACCAGCGAAGCTGGCATCGGGCAGGTCTTCGGCCGTGGCGGAAGAGCGCACAGCAAAAGAAGCGCCGGGGTTGCCTGCGGTGAGCTTGGCAAACTCAGCACTGATAGCAGCCTCAAGATCGGCTGGGAATGGCGTGGTCTCGATCCATTGGCGGATCTCGGCGCCGGCCTGCGCGAGTGCCTTGACATCATCGGTGTCGAGCGTGGACAAGCGGGCAGCGATTTTGTCGGCCAAGCCGTTGTGCTGCAAAAACTGACGAAATGCATGAGCCGTGGTGGCAAACCCCCCAGGCACTCGCACGCTTGAAGCGGCCAGCTGGCTGATCATTTCGCCGAGCGAGGCGTTCTTGCCGCCCACCGCCTCGACGTCGGTCATTCTCAGTTGTTCAAAGGGCGCGACCAAGGCGGTCGCCAAGTTGATAGCCGACATGAAAAAACTCCGTGATGTTGAGAAACTGGGGACCGACCCTCAAAAACTGCGACTCCCGAGCGAGGCTCAAGGGAGGAGTAAAGACGCACGTGCATCTCGTAGGCAGAAGCTGAAATGAACTTGCCAGCGTGCATGGGGAAGGTCTGAGTCGAGATGCGATTCTAGGCGCGAACGCCTATGATCTGGAACTTCTTTGTCAGCGCAAACCCCTCCATCATGCCCAATCGAACAGTCTTTTTTGTCTCAGACGGTACTGGCATCACGGCCGAAACCTTCGGCAATTCGATCCTGAATCAGTTTTCGGGCAAGCCCAAGCATGTGCGCAGGCCTTTCATCGACGGCGCCGAGAAAGCTCACCAAGTGGTGCGAGAAATCAATCACTCGGCAGAGGTGGAAGGTAAAAGGCCCATCGTGTTCATCACGATCGTAGACCCTGAGGTGCTTACTATTTTCAAAACTCAGTCCAAGGCGCTGGTGCTGGACATGTTCAACACCTTCATCGGGCCGCTGGAGGCCGAATTCGGGATGACCTCCAATCACCGCGTGGGGCGATTCGCTGATGTCTCGAAGAGTCAGGAATACACCGACCGCATTGAGGCCATCAATTTCTCGCTCACACACGATGATGGGCAGTCGTCGAAAAACCTCTCGGAGGCTGATGTCATCTTGGTGGGGGTGAGCCGAAGCGGCAAAACACCCACTTCGCTGTACCTGGCCATGCAGCATGGGATCAAGGCGGCGAATTACCCGCTGATCCCTGAGGATTTTGAGCGCGGGCACCTCCCCTCCTCCTTGGCACCTTACAAAAAAAAGTGCTTCGGTCTGACCATCGACCCCGATCGGCTGAGCCACATTCGCAACGAGCGACGGCCTCAAAGCACTTACGCTTCGCTGGAAAACTGCCACATGGAGGTCAGGGAAGGCGAATCCATGATGCGCCGCGCTGGTATTTCATGGCTGTCCACGACGCACAAGTCCATTGAAGAGATTGCCACCACAATCCTGCGCGACTTGCGGCCGGATCGGTTGATTTACTGAGCGCGTCCCAGCCACCCAGAGACCATCGTTTCGCTGGCAGGCGTGCCAAAATCGATGGGCTTTGCTTTTCGCACTGAGCAGCCCATTGCGGCGCCCCATCCACCAGGTTGACCGTATCGACCGGTATGCGCCGATCAATGAGCGAAACACTCTCCATCAAAGGATAAAAAATGGCATTTTTGAAGGGCAAGAAGCTACTAATCACCGGGGTTTTGTCCAATCGCTCCATCGCCTACGGCATCGCACGTGCTTGCCATCGCGAAGGTGCTGAGTTGGCGTTCAGCTATGTCGGCGAGCGCTTCAAGGACCGCGTGTCAGGGTTTGCCGCTGAGTTCGACTCCAAACTCGTGTTTGATTGCGACGTGGCAGACGACGCCCAAATCGACCGCATGTTTGCTGACCTGGGTGCCGTGTGGCCCGAGTTTGATGGCTTTGTTCACTCTATTGGCTTTGCGCCGCGTGAAGCCATTGCAGGCGATTTTCTGGAAGGCCTGTCCAGAGAGGCTTTTCGCATTGCCCACGACATTTCGAGCTACAGCTTCCCGGCGATGGCCAAGGCCGCCGCTTCTCGGCTGCGCCCCGGCGCTGCGCTGTTGACCTTGACCTACCTGGGCGCGGTGCGGGCGGTACCCAACTACAACACCATGGGCTTGGCCAAGGCATCACTGGAAGCCAGCGTGCATTACTTGGCGGGCAGCCTGGGGCCTAAGGGGGTGCGAGTGAATGCGATTTCGGCTGGACCCATCAAGACCTTGGCGGCCTCTGGCATCAAAGGCTTTGGCAAGATGCTCGACGCGGTTGAGGCGAGCTCTCCGCTGCGCCGCAACGTGACGATTGATGATGTGGGCAATGCCTCCGCCTTCTTGCTGTCGGATCTGGCGGCAGGCATCACCTCAGAGATCACGTATGTGGATGGGGGCTACAGCCACGTAATGGGTGGTGTGACTGAGGACTGAGAGACGCTTGACATGGGCGGGCTCACCCAGGCGCTGAGCCCCCCAACGCCCCCCACCCTGTGGGGGTAGAGAGCGACGCAGCTTACTGGTCGCGAACGCAGTCCACAAAGTAGCTGCAGGTTCCCTCGCCCTCAACCGCAACCAGGCCGTGCACATCGGTGTCGAAGCCAGGGAATGCCTGGTTGAACTCGCGCGTGAAGCGCAGGTAATCCACGATTTTCTTATTGAATCGCTCACCTGGCACCAGCAAAGGAATGCCTGGTGGGTAAGGGGTGAGCAGCGAAGTCGTGATGCGGCCTTCAAGTTGGTCAATGGGCACGCGCTCGGTTTTGCGGTGGGCAATGTGCGCGTAGGCATCGCTAGGCTTCATGGCCGGCTGTAAATCAGAGAGATACATCTCGGTGGTCAGGCGTGCGATGTCGCCCTTGGCGTACATGTTGTGGATGCCCTGACACAGGTCGCGCAGGCCCATGCGCTCATAGCGAGGGTATTTGGCGATGAAATCAGGCAAGGAGCGCCACATGGGTTGGTTGCGGTCGTAGTCGTCCTTGAATTGCTGCAGAGCCGTCAGCAGCGTGTTCCAGCGGCCCTTGGTGATGCCGATGGTGAACATGATGAAGAACGAGTAGAGGCCCGTTTTCTCAACCACCACGCCATGCTCAGAGAGAAACTTGGTCACGATACTGGCCGGGATGCCGGTTTCAGCGAAACTGCCCGACATGTCCAGGCCTGGGGTGATGATGGTGCTCTTGATCGGGTCGAGCAGGTTGAAGCCTTCGGCCAGGTTGCCGAAACCGTGCCACTTGGCATTGGCCTTCAAGACCCAGTCGTTGCTGTGGCCGATGCCCGAGGAGGCCAACTTTTCAGGGCCCCAAACTTTGAACCACCAATCGCGCCCGAAGTCTTTCTCGACCTTGCGCATGGCGCGACGGAAGTCCATTGCCTCGGCAATGCTCTCTTCCACCAAGGCGGTTCCACCAGGGGCTTCCATCATGGCCGCGGCCACATCACACGAGGCAATGATGGCGTACTGAGGGCTGGTGCTGGAGTGCATCAAATAGGCCTCGTTGAAGAGGTCCCGGTCGAGCTTGCGCTCTTGAGAGTCTTGCACCAAAACCTGTGAAGCTTGACTCAGACCCGCCAACAACTTGTGGGTGGACTGTGTGGCAAAGACCAACTGATTTTTGGGCAAGGGCCGGTTCTTGCCCATGGCGTAGTAGGGCTCGTAGAAACCATGGAAGGCTGCGTGGGGAAGCCAAGCCTCATCGAAATGCACCGTGTCGATGTAGCCGTCCAGCGAGTGTTTGATGGTTTCGGTGTTGTAGAGCACGCCGTCATAGGTGCTTTGCGTGATCGTGAGAATGCGCGGCTGTACTGTTTTGGCGTTAACGCCTTTGAGCAAGGGGTGGGCTTCGATTTTGGCCTGAATGGCCTCAATAGAAAACTCGCTTTGGGGGATGGGGCCAATGATGCCAAAATGATTGCGAGTGGGCCGCAAGAACACAGGGATGGCGCCAGTCATGATGATGGCGTGGAGGATCGACTTGTGGCAATTGCGATCCACCACCACCACGTCGCCCGGGGCCACGGCGTGGTGCCAGACCATTTTGTTGGATGTGCTGGTGCCGTTGGTCACGAAGAAGCAGTGATCGGCGTTGAAAATTCGGGCTGCGTTGCGTTCGCTGTTGGCGATGGGGCCGGTGTGGTCAAGCAACTGGCCCAGCTCATCCACAGCGTTGCACACGTCGGCGCGCAGCATGTTTTCGCCAAAGAACTGGTGGAACATTTGGCCCACGGGGCTCTTCAAGAAAGCAACCCCGCCAGAGTGCCCCGGGCAGTGCCACGAGTAGGAACCGTCTTGGGCATATTCGAGCAACGCGCGAAAGAATGGCGGCGCCAGCGAATCCACATAGCTTTTGGCTTCCCGAATGATGTGGCGCGCCACAAATTCAGGGGTGTCCTCAAACATGTGAATGAAGCCGTGCAGCTCCTTGAGCACATCGTTTGGAATGTGTTGCGAGGTGCGGGTCTCGCCGTAGAGGTAGATGGGAATGTCTGCGTTTTTAAAGCGAATTTCCTGGATGAATTTGCGCAGGTTCAGCACGGCAGGGTCCAGCACAGGCCCCGAGGCGGTGAACTCTTCGTCGTCGATCGACAAGATGAATGCGCTGGCACGGCTTTGCTGCTGGGCAAACTGGCTCAGATCGCCGTAGCTGGTGGCACCCAGAACCTCAAAGCCCTCTTTTTCAATGGCGTCGGCCAGGGCTCGAATGCCCAGACCAGAGGTGTTTTCAGAGCGGAAGTCCTCGTCGATGATGACGATGGGGAAACGAAATCGCAACATGGCGTTCCTTGAAGCGGGGCAAATGAAGGGGGCGAGAGCAGCAGGCCCGGGAGAAGTCAGCCCAAGAGTCACGCTGCGTGAGCTGGGGGGGCGTTTGCCTGAACTGGATACTCGGTTTCGATAAAGTGCCAAGTTTATAGGGCAATCCCCACAAACTATAGGCCCTGTGCTCAACAATCGGCATCTAAACTTGGCGGGATAACTTAATTTTCGGAAAGACAAAAATGGACTTTTCAGCCACGACAGCTTGGTGGGGTTTGGCAGGCCTGCTGCTGATCGCCGAATTGGCCTCAGGAACCGTTTATCTGCTCATGCTGGCCCTCGGGGCCGCAGCGGGTGGCTTTGCAGCGTTTTTAGGACTCGACTCCACACCCCAAATCATGATTGCGTCGGTTTGCGCCGCTGGCCTGACTGCGGTGTGGCACTTGCGGCGCAAGAAGCACCCGCGCTCGGCCCCAGCCGATCAAAACCGTGACGTCAATCTGGACATCGGTGAGGAGGTCTGGGTCAAAACATGGGCGGCGGATGGCACTGCGCGGATATCTCATCGGGGTACCCATTGGGCAGCTCGCATCGCGCCGGGATGTGACGCGCGCAGTGGCAAGCACAAGATTTTCTCCATCGAAGGAAACACCCTAATCCTTAAACCGCATGACACCGTCGCCAATTGATTCGGCCTGTGAAGTTTGAATTTGTTCACACGATAGCCTCATGTCCGGCGGAGTCCATACTCCGTGGGGCTGTACCAAGAAGAACCTTTTGTGAAACAACGGAGCACTGAATGGAAATTGCCTTCATCC
>CANHBY010000100.1:0-5000 GCA_947458895.1 Burkholderiales bacterium
CTCTGTTTGCCCTGGAGCACGCCGATGAATTCGCTCGCCAAGCCGCCCTGATTCGCAGCGAGCGTGCCCGCCTGGCCGCTGCCCTCGAAGCGATGGGCCTGGCACCTTTTCCGAGCGAAGCCAACATGATTCTCGTGCGCCTGCCCGACGCGGCGGCAGCCTTTGCTGCGCTCAAGCGCCAGGGCGTATTGGTGAAAGACGTTTCCCGTCAGCACCCTTTGCTGGCAAACTGCTTGCGTCTGACGGTGGGAACACCTCAGGAAAATGACATGTTGATCTCTGCACTGAAAGCTTCACTGTGACCACGACGCCCGCTCGTCAAGCCGATGTTTCACGCAACACGGCTGAAACCCAAATTCGAGTCAGCCTGAATCTGGACGGCACGGGCCAAGCCCAGCTCCAGACAGGCATTGGCTTTTTTGATCACATGCTCGACCAGATCGCCCGCCACGGCCTGATCGACCTCACCATCGAAGCCAAGGGTGATTTGCACATCGATGGCCACCACACGGTCGAAGATGTCGGCATCACCCTGGGCCAAGCCATGGCCCTGGCGGTGGGTGACAAGCGTGGCCTGCGCCGCTATGGCCACGCTTATGTTCCTTTGGATGAGGCCTTGTCCAGGGTGGTGGTCGATTTTTCCGGCCGCCCAGGGCTGGAGATGCATGTGGCCTTCAAGGCCGGCGCCATTGGCCAGCTGGACACCCAACTCGTGTATGAGTTTTTCCAGGGCTTTGTGAACCACGCGGGTGTGACGCTGCACATTGACAATCTGCGCGGCGAAAACGCCCACCATCAGTGTGAAACCATCTTCAAAGCCTTTGCGCGCGCTTTGCGCATGGCGCTTGAGATCGACCCTCGCGCCGCCCACATGATTCCTTCCACCAAGGGGAGTTTGTAAGCATGGCCGGCAGTGTGGCCGTGGTGGATTACGGCATGGGCAATTTGCGTTCAGTGTCTCAGGCCGTCCTGCACGCTGCCGAGGGCACTGGGCTGGAGGTGGTGGTCACGTCGCGGCCCGAGCAGGTCTGGGCTGCGCAGCGGGTGGTGCTGCCGGGGCAGGGTGCCATGCCTGATTGCATGCGCGAGCTGCGTGAGTCGGGCCTGCTCGAGGCGGTGCTGGACGCCGCTCGCAACAAGCCCCTGATGGGCGTGTGTGTGGGCATGCAGATGATGCTGTCGCGCAGTGAAGAGGGGCCTACTGAGGGCCTCGATCTGATGAAGGGCGAAGTGTTGCGCTTTCAGTTAGAGGGCCAAACCCAGCCTGACGGCAGCCGCTACAAGGTGCCCCAAATGGGCTGGAATCAGGTGGAGCAGGTTCGGCCCCATCCGCTGTGGGTGGGGGTTCCTGACAACAGCTACTTCTATTTTGTTCACAGCTATTACGCTCAATTAAGCGACCCCTGTCACAGTGTTGGTGAAACTGTGTACGGTAGGCGCTTTACCTGCGCCCTGGCACGCGATAACATTTTCTCTACCCAGTTTCACCCTGAAAAAAGCGCCCAACATGGATTGGCCCTGTATCGTAACTTCTTGCACTGGACACCCTGATTCGATCTCGCAGGTTGCCCTTGAGGGCCGGCTGCGCTAACCCCCCCAAATCGAGAATAAGCTCGCTTTGACATTTCTTCCACTCTCGCCCTAGTTAAACGGCCATGCTGCTGATACCTGCCATTGACCTGAAAGACGGAAAATGTGTTCGCCTTAAACAAGGCGATATGAATGACTCCACCACCTTTGGCGAAGACCCCGCCGCCATGGCCCGACGATGGGTGAAGGCGGGTGCACGCCGATTGCATCTCGTGGACTTGAATGGCGCCTTTGCTGGCAAGCCGGTCAATGAGGGGGCCATCAAGGCCATCATTCAGGAAGTTGGGGATGAAATTCCGGTTCAGCTGGGGGGCGGTATCCGTGACCTCGACACCATTGAGCGTTATCTCGATGATGGCCTGAGCTTCGTCATCATTGGCACCGCGGCGGTCAAAAACCCTGGCTTTTTGCGCGATGCGTGCGTCGCTTTTGGTGGGCACATCATCGTCGGCCTGGATGCCAAGGACGGTAAGGTGGCCACCGATGGCTGGAGCAAACTTACCGGCCATGAGGTCATCGACCTTGCCAAAAAATTTGAAGACTACGGCGTCGAGGGCGTGATTTACACCGACATCGGCCGAGACGGCATGCTCAGCGGCATCAACATGGATGCCACCGTCAAACTCGCTCAGGCCTTAACGATTCCAGTGATTGCATCGGGTGGTTTGAGCAGCATGCTCGACATCGAGCAGCTGTGTGGGGCGGAAGATCAAGGGGTTGAGGGTGTGATTTGTGGCCGGGCCATTTACTCGGGCGATCTCGACTTCGCCACTGCCCAGGCTCGCGCCGATCAACTGACCGAGGCTTGATGTGGAGTGAGGGCCTCTGCGGGCCGCAGAGCAGGATACTGAACCCTGTCCAAAGAGGGACAATTCTGTTCTCCCCACCCTAGTGTCGTGTCAGGGCTCAAATGCCAGCTTGCTCGCTGGCCCTCAAACGACATTTCAGCCCTGAAACGACACTAGCTTGACATGGCGCTCACTTGAGCAGCCCGCGCCCTTATCCCACCTCTTTGAAGGACCATCCCCGTGCTTGCCAAACGCATCATCCCTTGCCTCGACGTCACTGGCGGTCGAGTGGTCAAGGGGATCAATTTCGTCGAACTGCGCGATGCGGGCGACCCCGTGGAAATTGCCGCGCGCTACAACGAGCAGGGTGCTGATGAGCTCACCTTTCTCGACATCACGGCTACCAGCGACGGGCGAGACCTCATCCTTCCGATCATTGAAGCGGTCGCCTCGCAGGTGTTTATTCCGCTCACGGTGGGCGGTGGTGTGCGCACGGTGGAGGATGTGCGCCGCTTGCTCAACGCGGGTGCAGACAAGGTGAGCTTCAACTCTGCGGCTGTGGCCCAGCCCGATGTCATTCGCCAAGCCAGCACCAAATACGGCGCCCAGTGCATCGTGGTGGCCATTGACGCCAAGCGTCGCGAGGCTGGCGGGTGGGATGTTTACACCCACGGGGGGCGCAAAAATACCGGCCTTGACGCCGTGGAATGGGCGCGCAAGATGGCTGAGTTCGGCGCTGGTGAGATCTTGCTCACCAGCATGGACCGCGACGGCACCAAGAGCGGCTTTGACCTCCTTCTCACGCGGGCCGTGAGTGATGCCGTCAGTGTGCCGGTGATTGCCTCTGGCGGCGTGGGCAACCTCGATCACTTGGCCGATGGAATTCAAAAGGGCGGCGCTGATGCGGTGCTGGCCGCGAGCATTTTTCATTACGGCGAGTTCACCGTTGCACAGGCCAAGGCCCGCATGGCCGAGCGCGGAATCCCGGTGCGTCAATGAATTCTACCCATACCGTTCGCATCATTGCCGGCCAGTGCAAGCGCAGTAAATTGCCAGTCGTTGATGCGCCAGGCCTGCGGCCCACCGCTGACCGAGTCCGCGTGACGCTCTTCAATTGGCTCGGTGTGGACCTCTCAGGCTGGCGTTGCCTGGATGCCTTTGCTGGCACAGGAGCGCTGGGCTTCGAGGCCGCATCACGTGGCGCTTCAGAGGTGGTGCTGTTGGAAACCCACCCCCACGCCTTGCGAAGCCTGCACGAAACCCAGCAGCGCTTGAAGCTGGGCCAGGTTCGTGTGCTGCGCGAAGACGCCTTGACCTTCATGCGTCGTGCTGCACCAGCCTCGTTGGAGCTCATTTTGCTCGACCCCCCGTTTGCCCTGGTCGATGTGCGCGCAGCAGCCCTGCAGGCGGCTGCGTCGTTGGCGGTGCCGGGTGGCTTGGTCTACCTGGAGGCGCCCGATGAGGGCGCCCTGGCCCAGTTGCCCGAGAGGCTGTCCTTGCACCGTCAGGGTCGTGCAGGGGCGGTGCACTTCTTTTTGTTTCGGGCGAACTGAGCTCAAAACCTGCCTTGGTCGAGCCTGCCACAATTCGCGCTGAAGATACAAGGTTTAAACCCATGACCTCACCCCACCAGCTCATTGCCGTTTACCCCGGCACCTTTGACCCCATGACACTGGGTCATGAAGACTTGATGCGCCGAGCTAGCAGCCTGTTTGGCCGTTTGGTGGTGGCTGTGGCGGCAGGGCATCATAAAAAGACGCTGTTCAGTCTGGATGAGCGGCTCGAAATCGCCACCGAATTGGCTGCGTCTTATCCGAATGTGCAGGTGATGGCTTTCCACGGCTTGCTGTGCGAGTTTGTGGTCGAGCACGGCGGCAAGGTGGTGGTGCGTGGCCTGCGTGCGGTGAGCGACTTTGAATACGAGTTTCAAATGGCCGGCATGAATCGCCAACTCATGCCGGAGGTCGAGACCCTGTTCCTCACGCCGAGCGATCAATTCCAGTTTGTGTCCGGCACTTTTGTGCGGGAAATCGCCACCCTGGGTGGCGATGTGTCAAAGTTCGTGGCACCCTCTGTTTTAACCCGCCTTCAGCGGCGAGTGGCCGCCCGCGCTGCCACCGGCGTTTGACCCCCGACTTGGCCTAGGAGAAGTTTGATGGCACTGACGATCACCGATGAGTGCATCAACTGCGATGTCTGCGAGCCTGAGTGCCCCAACCAAGCGATCAGCATGGGGCCGCTTTTTTACGAGATCAGCCCCAGCAAGTGCACCGAGTGCGTGGGGCATTTTGATGAGCCCCAGTGTGTGCAGGTGTGCCCGGTGAGCTGCATCCCGGTCAACCCGGATCATGTGGAGAGCCGTGATGACCTTTGGGTCAAATACCGTGCGCTGCAGCAGCAGGCGGGCCACGGCGCTGTTTGAGGCGCTTCAAGTTACATCTGGTTTGGTGTGAATGATGCGCTTGGCCTGCTCCATGTCGTCACGCCACAGGCTCTCTAACATGGCCAGGGAGCGGTGGATGCAATCATCAATGGCCTGGCGCTCGGCTGATGGGGGCTTGCGCAGCACATAGCCCGCCACATCCGCTTTGACGCCAGGGTGGCCGATGCCCAGCCGCAGTC
>CANHBY010000101.1 GCA_947458895.1 Burkholderiales bacterium
ATGGGCCGTTCATGTGTTGCCTTTGGGTGTGCAGGCGGTGTTGGGTCGGGGGTTGGGGTGTTTGCTTTACGCGCTGGCGAAGCCTCGGCGTCGAGTGGCCTTGCGCAATTTGGAGTTGTGCTTGCCTGAGCTGTCCATCGCGCAACGCAAGGCGATTGCTCGCGAAAATTTTGAATGGTTGGGCCGGAGTCTGCTTGAGCGTGGCTTGCTTTGGTACGCATCGCCTGAGCGGCTGAGATCGCTGATTCATGTTGAAGGCGATGTGGGCTTGGCTGAGCGGATTGATCGGCCTGTGATGTGGCTGGTTCCGCACTTCATGGCCTTGGACGTTGCCGGTTTGGCCACCCAGCTTTTCCAGACTCGCAAGGTGGGCTCGATCTATCAGGCTCAAAGCAACCCAGTGCTTGATGCCGCCATTCGCAAGGGACGTCTGCGGTTTGGTGTGGGGGATATTTTTTCTCGCGGTGACCGTGCCTTGCCGCTGGTTCGGGCTATTCGCCGTGGGTGGGCATTTTTCAATTTACCCGACATGGACTTTGGCGAAAAAGATGCAGCCTTTGTGCCGTTCTTCGGCGTGAGCGCTTGTACTTTACTGGCACCCTCCAGAATGGCCAAGTCTCTCAACATGGTGGTACAGCCGGTGGTGGCGGAGATGTTGCCAGGAGGGCAGGGCTACCGGGTTCGGTTTCTGGAACCTTGGGATCACTTTCCCACCGATGATCCACTGGCCGACGCGGCTTTGATGAATCGTTGGATTGAGTCTGAAATTCGGCGCAATCCGACCCAGTATCTTTGGGTTCACAAGCGATTTAAAACTCGCCCACAGGGGGAGCCATCGGTCTATGGTGCTTGAGCCTGGCATATTTTTTGAGCAGCCGTGGCACAACACTTTTTCAATCTAAAAGCAGCAGTTGAATGCGCCCGATTGAATCGTGAGGGGGCTGTATAACTGTTGTGTCCAGGTTCAACGACGAGGTTTCATAATCCCACCCATGAAAATTCGATTCACCAAAATGCAAGGCGCTGGCAATGACTTTGTGGTGCTCGACGCGACCGCAGCCCCGCTGGCTTTGACACCCGATCAACTTCGCCACTTGGGTGATCGGCGCTTCGGTGTGGGGGCCGATCAAATCTTGGTAGTTGAGCGCAGCCAAACGCCCGGCGTGGATTTCCGCTATCGGATCTTCAACAACACTGGCGACGAGGTGGAGCACTGTGGCAATGGCGCAAGGTGTTTTGTCCGATTCGTACATGACAAGGGCCTGTCGAGCAAGCTGACCTTGCAGGTCGAGACGGTCAACAACCGATTGGCCCTGACGCTGCAGGACGATGGCCGGGTGACGGTCAACATGAATGCCCCCGTTTTCGATCTGGGCCGCGTACCCTTTGATGCGCATGGCTTGCAGCCTCGTCGTGTTCACGCCTGCGACCTGTGGCCCCTTGATGTGGCGGGCCAGCGTGTCGAGGTAGCGGTGTTGTCGATGGGCAACCCGCACGCGGTATTGATCGTGCCGGATGTGGACACTGCGCCTGTGCTGACGTTGGGGCCGCTGATCGAGTCGCACCCATTGTTCGCGCGCAAGGTGAATGTGGGATTTTTGCAGGTGCGCAGCCGCACCCAGGTGGCCTTACGGGTTTTTGAGCGTGATGCGGGCGAGACCCTGGCTTGTGGCACGGGAGCCTGTGCCGCGGTGGTGGCTGGCATTTCGCAGGGCCTGCTGGATGAGCAGGTGGATGTTCAGGCCCGAGGGGGGCGTCTCACCATTGGCTGGGCGGGGCCCGGCTCTCCGGTGTTCATGACCGGGCCTGCCGAAACGGTTTTTGAGGGAGAAATAGAACTGTGATCATCACTGAAAAAGTCAGCGGCATTCAGGGCATCACTGAATCCGATATCGCAAACTACTTGGCCAACGACCCGATGTTCTTCGAACGTCATGCGGAGCTGCTGGCCAGCATTCAGCTGACCAGCCCTCATGGGCATCGCGCTGTGTCGCTTCAAGAGCGGCAGATGGAGATGCTGCGCGACAAAATCAAAGGCCTGGAGCACAAGATCATTGAAATGATTCGCCACGGTCAAGAGAACCTGGCGATCGCCGACAGGCTGCATCGATGGGTTCGCGGCCTGATGGTCACGACGGATCTGTTTGAGCTGCCTTACAGTTTGGTACAGGAGTTGATCCATGAGTTCTTGATTCCGCAGGCGGCGGTGCGTTTGTGGGATGTGGATGTGCCCTTCATGGACGAGCCCTTCTCACAAGATGTGAGCCTTGATGTTCGCAGCTTTGCTTCCAGCCTGACGCTGCCTTATTGCGGTCTGAACTCGGGATTCGAAGCCGCTCTGTGGTTTGAGGCGCCCGGCTCGGTGGCCTCGGTGGCCTTCATTCCGCTGAGGCATGAGGCCAGCCCGGTGGCTTTTGGCATGCTGGTGCTTGGCTCGCCTGACGCCACACGCTTTACCTCTGAAATGGGCACTGAATTTTTGGTGCGTATCGGTGAGTTGGCGAGCGCGGCGCTTGCGCGTCTGCTGCCTGAGGAAGATTGACTTCGTCAAATCCTGATGACCCTCAGCGCCGCTCTGTTGCGGCGTCCCTGAGGCCATTGGATGACGACATGCTGCGGCACCTGCGTTACCAGCAGGCTGAGCGCCGGTTGGCTCCTCGCACCTTGGCCATGTATGAAGAGGCGTTTGGGCGGCTGATGCGGTTCTTGTATCAGGCTGATGTCGAGTTGCCAGTGAGGCAGGTTCAGCCGCACCATGTTCGGCAGTGGGTGGGGCAGTTGCATGTGGGTGGCTTGGGCCCGCGCAGTATTGCGATGGTGCTGTCGGCCTGGAGGGGGCTGTATCGCTGGTTGGGCACCGAGGGGCTGGTGGATGCGAATCCGGTGGCTGGTGTGCGTGCCCCCAAGGCGCCCAAGCCTCTGCCCAAGGCGCTCTCTGTGGATCAGGCAGTCGCCCTGGCTGCTCACGAGCCAGAGGCTTTGAGCGCTCAGGATGCGGTGTTGAATTCACGAGACCATTGCATCACCGAATTGCTGTACGGCTGCGGTTTGCGGCTGGGTGAATTGGTAGGCTTGGATGTGCAGGCCAGCGCTTCGGCTGCAGGCTGGGTCGACATGGCGGATCACACGGTGCATGTGCTGGGCAAGGGGGGGAAGCGGCGATCGGTGCCTGTGGGCTCAGCGGCTTTGCGAGCCCTTGAGCATTGGCTGACCCTGAGGGGCCCCATGGCCTTACCCGGCGAGACTGCACTGTTTGTGAGCAACCGGGGCACCCGACTGACGCCGCACCAGATCCGGTTGCGTCTCAAACGTCTGGCCCTTCAGGCGGCCGTTCCGACCCATGTGCATCCCCACATGTTGAGACATTCTTTCGCCAGCCATGTGCTGCAGTCCAGTGGTGATCTGCGAGCCGTGCAGGAGCTGTTGGGCCATGCTCACATTGCGACGACACAGGTCTATACCAAGCTCGATTTTGCTCATCTGAGCAAGGTATACGACGCGGCCCATCCTAGGGCCAAGAAGAAAACGCAGCCTTGAGCGTGTCGGCCAAACGGCCGATCGCTGAGCACCCTCGCCAGACTGAGACAATCGACCCCATGAAAACCATTCGCATCCGAGAAGGAAAAGAACGCTCGCTCCTTAAGTGCCACCCGTGGGTCTTTGAGAGCAGCATCGCCAGCGGTAAGGCAGATGCTGGTGAGACTGTTCGTGTCGTGGGCCCCGATGGCCGCTTTCTGGCCTGGGCTGCTTACAGCCCCGAATCACAGATTCGATTGCGGGTATGGAGCTTCGATGAAGACGAGCGCATCGATGAGGCCTTTTTTGCGCGCCGCATTGGCCAAGCCTTGGCTTGGCGAGCCCGCCTGCCGATTGAAAGTGATGGCGTACGGCTTGTGCATGGCGAGGCCGATGGCCTGCCAGGCTTGGTGGTAGACCGTTACGGCGACACCCTTTGCGCCCAGTTCGGTGCTGCCGGCGTAGACCGCTGGAAGTCGGTGCTGGCAGATGCCTTGATCCAGGCCACAGGCCTGACGCGGCTGTATGAGCGCAGCGATGCCAGCTCACGAGAGCTCGAAGGTTTGCCCGCCCATACCGGCTGGCTGAGGGGCTCCGGCGCGACTGAGATCACCCTGCGTGAACAGGGGTGGAAACTCACTGCCGACATCGCTCTGGGCCACAAAACCGGCTACTACCTTGATCAGCGCGACAGCCGCAAGCTGTTTGCCGATACGGTGCGCCAGTGGCGTTGCCAGCGTGTGCTCAACTGTTTCAGCTACACAGGCGGCTTCAGTGTGGCGGCCTTGGCGGGCGGCGCTGCTCACGTCATCAGCGTGGACTCTTCTGCTCCCGCCTTGCTTCAAGCTGAGCGCCATGTGGCCCTGAATGGGTTTGCAGCCTCACGCCATCAAGCGCTTGACGCAGACGTCAATCACACTTTGCGGCGGTTGTTGGCTGAGGGCCAAACTTTCGATGCCATCGTGCTGGACCCACCCAAGTTTGCGCCCACGGTTCGCCATGCCGAGCGCGCTGCGCGCGCCTACAAGGACATCAATCGCTTGGCTTTCAAACTACTTTCGCCTGGTGGGGTTTTGTTTACTTTTTCATGCTCAGGCGGCATCAGTGCCGATCTGTTCCACAAAATCGTGGCGGGCGCAGGCCTGGACGCTGGGGTCGACGGCATGATCTACGCCCGCACCAGCGCAGCGGCCGATCACCCTGCCAGCGTCACTTTCCCAGAAGGGGAGTACCTCAAGGGCTTGGTGATCGTGCGCACACCGTGCGGCTAAAGGTTCATTCTGTGCCCAGCCGTCGCAGCGAAATGGCAATGCAAATGGTGAGGCCTATGCAGCAAAGCAGGGCGACCACGACCCCTGGCCAGCCGCCGTGGCTCCAGGGCCACCCGATGGCGCTGCCAATGACGCTGCCCCCCAGGTAATAGCTTGAGAGGTAAAGCGCTGACACCAGCCCCCGGCGTGGCCCTGCTCGGTGGCCCACCCAGCCGCTGGCGACCGCATGAACTGCGAAATAGCCGTAAGTGAAGACTGCCAAGCCCACAATGACGAGTGGCAAGGGGTCTGCCAGGGTGATGCAAATGCCCAGCACCATGAGCATGCTCATGAGCAGCATGAGCCTTTGGCGGCCCATTCGCACTGCCACATGGCCTGCCCATGCTGATGAAAAACTGCCCACGGCATACAGCAAGAAGATGGCTCCTACAGCCGCTGGCCCCAGGTTGTAGGGTGCCAGGCTCAGGCGAAAGCCCAGGTAGTTGTAGAGGCCCACAAACATGCCCATGATCAAAAAAGCTGTCAGAAAGAGCCACGGCAAGCCCTTGTCTGCATAAATGCCGCGTACATCGGCGAGTAACAGTCGTGGGTGCAATGATCGCGGGACGAAATGGCGAGCAGGGGGTAGCAGGCGCCAGAAGGCAAAGGCCGAGATGCAACCGATGATGCCGAGCGCAGCCAGGCCGTGATACCAGCTCAGCCAGTCTGTGACCAGCCCACAAAGGAAGCGCCCTGACATACCGCCCAGCGCATTGGCACCGATGTAGAGGCCCATGGCACGCCCACGGGCTTGGGGTGCGATTTCTTCGCCCAGGTAGGCCATGGCTGCAGCCGGCACGCCGGCGATGCAAGCGCCCAAGCCCGCGCGGCATGCCAACAGCAGCCAAAAGTCAGTCGCCACTGCCGAGGCCAGGGCGAACGCCGCTGCACCCACCAAGCCCCAGCGCATCAGGCGCTCACGGCCATAGCGGTCGGCCATGAGGCTCAGGGGAATCAGCAAGAAGGCCATGGCAGCCGTGCCGGCTGCCACGCTCAAACTGGCCGTGGCAGGCGAGATGCCGAAGTCACGCGTCAACTGCGGCAGCACCGGCTGCGTGCCGTACAGCAGCAGAAAACAGGTGAAGCCCACCAGGGCCAGCGCCGAATTCGCTCGCCAGAACGCTGAACCTTCGGCGTGCAGATGGCGATCAGGTTCAGTGAGGGCTGTAGGGTCCATGG
>CANHBY010000102.1 GCA_947458895.1 Burkholderiales bacterium
ACACGCGCAACGGCTTTGAAATCGAGGCCGGCCGCTTCCACGACGCGATGGACTGGGGGCTGTCAAAGTTCAGCGAGTTTCCTCAGGCTGTGCTCGATCACCGCGAAGAACTCTCGGGCAAGACCATTGTGAGCTATTGCACCGGCGGCATTCGCTGCGAAAAAGCGGCGCTTTTCATGGCCGAGGCCGGGGTGGAGAGGGTGCTGCAGCTTGAGGGGGGCATCCTCAAGTACTTCGAGGAGGTCGGTGGCGAGCATTTTGAGGGCAGCTGTTTTGTCTTTGATGAGCGAAGAGCGCTAGACCACGACCTGACAGCGCAGTCCTGACATCAGCAGGGCACTGCCCAGATCGATGTCATAGATCGACGCCCTACATCAACGCCCTACATCGACTGCCCGACCAGCGCCAGCGAGGCACCGTCATTCCTCACCCCCATTGAGCAGCCGCAATCCCCTCGGGCGCATCGAAGCTGAACATCAGCGCTCGCCTGAGAGGCCTGTTAGCGCAACTTGTGGTGACGCTGCGATCGGGCTGCATCAGGCTCACAACCTCAGAAAGGATGCCTATGAAAACCGATGCACAGTTGCGCAATGATGTGATGGATGAGCTCGATTGGGAGCCCGCGGTGAAGTCGACCAATGTGGGTGTGGCAGTCAAAGATAGCGTCGTGACCTTGAGTGGTCATTTGGACACTTACGCTGAGAAGTATGCGATTGAGAAGGTCGTTCAGCGTGTGGAAGGGGTCAAGGCCGTGGCGCTGGAACTGGATGTCAAGCTCGCGCCTGATCATCATCGCAGTGATTCCGAAATTGCATTGGCCATCGAGAACGCACTGGCTTGGCATGTTCTGATCCCCTCTGATCGCCTGCGCGTCACGGTCGAGAAAGGCTGGGTCACGCTGACGGGTGATCTGGACTGGGCTTATCAGCGCAATGATGCAGAGCAGGCCGTGCGGCCCCTGACCGGCGTGGTGGGCGTGACCAACCGCATCAACCTCAAGGCCAAGACGTCGCCCACGAACATTGCCAACCGCATTCGAGATGCGCTGGCCCGCCACGCCGAGCACAGCGCGAAACACATCGAAGTGATGGTCAGTGGCAATGCCGTGACGCTGCAAGGCAAGGTGAGTTCCTGGGCTGAACGGCAAGCCGCACAAGGGGCGGCTTGGTCTGCGCCAGGGATCACAGATGTCACCAACAAGATTGAGGTCACGGGCTGATTCGCCTGCCTCACTGGCCGTTGAGCCGGCATAACGTTGTTTGACGTTGATTGACGTTGTTATTCACACCCTCTTAAGGAGAAACAAAATGAATGAATTGCGCGCATTGGATCCTTTGTCTATCAGCTCCTTCGAAGATGCCTTCCGCGGCTTTCTTCGCCCTTGGCAAGTCGAAAGCCCAGTGACGGCTCCAAGCATTCGGGTGGATGTCAGCGAGACCGACAACAACTATGTCATCAAGGCCGAAATTCCTGGCGTTCGCAAGGAAGATATCGACATTCAAATCGATAACAACCTGGTCACCCTTCGTGCGGAATCGAAGACTGAAAAAGAAGAACGCGCAGAAGGCCGATTCATTCGCCGTGAGCGCCACCAAGGCTACACCGCTCGAACCTTCTCTCTGTCGGCCAGCATTGATGAAGCGAAGGCCAGTGCCAAATATGAAAACGGCATTTTGGAGCTAACCCTTCCCAAGCGTGTCGGCTCATCGGCCAAGCGACTGGCCGTTCGTTGATCAAGAGAGCCTGATGCTGCTGCGGCCATTGCGCGCCGCATCAGGCCGAAGGCTCCCTCGGCGCCGTGCTTTGGCCGTCCACGATGCGGCCGTCGATGACCTGAATAATTTTGTCGCAGCGTGCTGCCAGTGCGGCGTTGTGGGTCACAAAAAGCACGGTAGTGCCTTGCTCTTTGTTGCACCGGCGTAAAAGGTCAAATACCTCATCAGCGCTCTTTGAGTCGAGGTTGCCCGTAGGCTCATCGGCCAACAACAACGCGGGCGCCATCGCCAGCGCGCGCGCGAGCGCCACCCGCTGCTGCTGTCCTCCGCTGAGGTTGCCTGCCAGGTTATCGCGCCACTTCGTGAGGCCCACACTCTCAAGGAGTTCGGCCGCACGCTCACGCATGGTGTCATCAGGAAATCCGGCCGCCCCCAAGATGGGCATCATCACGTTCTCAAGCGCCGTGAAGGCTGTAATCAAGTGGTGATACTGAAATACAAAGCCGATGGTGTGACCGCGCAGATGCGTGAGAGCACGGTCATCCATGCCGATGGTCTCCTGGCCATTGATCTGCAGCTGACCTGAGGTTGGGCGATCCAGCAACCCAACGATGTTGAGCAGCGTGCTCTTTCCAGAGCCTGAGGGGCCCATGACAGCGCAAAAGTCTCCCTTGTGAAGCAACAGGTTGATGCCGTGCAGAACCTCGACCTCATTCAGCTTACCCACGTTATAGGCGCTGCGAACATCGCGCAGCTCAACAACAGGGGTTGAGTCGTTTGGCAACACCTCAGCCACGGATCGCCGCCACCGGGTTCAAACGTGCAGCGCGCCGAGCCGGCGCGAAGGCGGCCACCAAGCCTGTCAAGGTGGCCAGCACCAAAGCTGCCGCGAACAGCTTGGGGTCAAACGACAAGGGAATCAGGGGGGTGCCATCCGGGTTGCGCGTCATGTCCAGCCAAAGTGCCAAGGCACCCGCTCCGATCAAACAGCCCACCACCGAGCCAAACAGGCCAAGCAAGCCCCCCTGAAGCAAGAACAAACGCAAGATCTGACCCTGCGAAATTCCCATAGCCCGCAAAATGCCAATCTCACGAGACTTCTGCACCACCGACACCACCAGAACGCTGGCAATCCCAAAGGCTACCGACAAACCCACAAAGAAGCGAATGGCCGTGTTGGCGGTGGTTTGCGCGCTGATCGCGGTAAAAAACTGCGCGCTGGTTTTGATCCAACTGTCTGCCTCCACCCCGGTCGCTGCCGTGATGCGCTGGGCAATGATCTGCGCGGCATACACATCACGAACCGTGACCTCCAGGCTGGTCACGCCACCTGGCAAACCCAACAGACTTTGAGCGGTGTGCAAGGCAATAAAGGTGTTGCGTTGATTGGCAAACTTGTTGCCCAGATCAAAGATGCCCGCAATTGACAGAGCACTGACCGCCCCACTGGCCGCCGTGACGCGAAGCTTGTCACCCACCTCCACACCGAGGTCACTGGCGAGGTCGGTGCCGATCAAGATGTCGGTGCCGGTCAAGCGCACGGTACCGCGCACGATTTTGCTGTTGAGGTCCACGATGCGGTAATACATCTCTGGCTCAATGCCGGCCACCGAAATAGCCCGGCTGGCGCTTCCCCTAACGGCCAAGGCGGAGCCCGCAGCCACCGGGGTCACGACCAACACCCCTGGAATGGAGCGAATTTGCTGGGCCACAGCCTGCCATTGATCAATCGACTTGAGCCGCTGCAAGGGCGGCTGAACCAATTCGGCCATCAACTCGCCTGCCGCAGACGCTGGCGGGCCGATGCGCAGTGGGCGTGTCACATCGCGCGGCGGCAGCAGCTGAATGTGCGCCTGTGCCGAGAGCACCCTGCGAATGAAGTTGGCCTGCATGCCGCTCAGCAAGGCCGACATGAACACAATCACCCCCACCCCGATCGCAACCCCGGCAATGATGAAGATGGTTTGCAAGCGACCCTCGCGCAGAAAGCGAATCGCCACAATCCATTCAAATGGCAACCAGGGTATGAACACGAGCGTTGGCTGTGAAGTCAAAGCTCAAGGGGGCGACGCCTGAACCACGGCGCGCAGCCTGCCACCGGGGGCCAAGCCGGATGCAGTGGGAATCACCCGGTCATCAACCTGAAGCCCCTCCAAAACCTCGCTATAACCCGCATGGCGAAGACCCAGCCGAATGGGCCGTCGAATGGCGCGACCGCCTTGGGCAACCAGCACCCAAGGGGCCTGCGAATCGGCATCGTGAACCACTTCACTGGACACCACCACGGCATGCGGCCGCCGAGCCACTTTAATGTCTACCGAGACTGTCATGTCCTGCTTCAAATAGGCCGGGGGCGAGGGCACATCGAGCTTGACCTCAAGGGCCCCTGTCTGCGGATTCACACCAGGATTGATGAAGACCAGGACCGCCTCGAAACGCTGCTGGGGGTAGGCGTCAGCCGAAGCCAAGGCTTGTTGGCCTAGCGCCAGAAGGCGGAGGTTTTTCTCGTCGATTTGAACCACCAACTGCGTCATGCCTGAAGGCGACAAGCCCATCAAGACCTTGCCAGGCTGAACCACACTGCCCACTTCGACATCATGGGCAATCAGGGTGCCATCGGCCACCGCACGGATGACGGTATAGGCCGCTCGGGCCCGCGCCACACTGGCCGCTGCTCTTGCCTGCGAAACGACGGCTTGAGCCAGCAGATCATCAGCGCCGCCCCGCTGCAAGGCATGCCATTGGGTTTGCGCCGACTGAAGCTGCGCATCAGCGATGTCATGGACCTTGCGGGCTTCATCCAGCGCGGCTTCACCGATGAAGCCCTTTCGAGCCAGCTCTTGGCTTCGTCGCCACTGGGCTTCTGTGTTTTGGTAGCTCACCTGGGCTTGTCGCAGGGCCTGGGCTGCCAAGGGTTGCTGCACCTCTCGAAGTTGTCGAATGCGAATCTGTCCCTGCTCAACGGCCAGATCAGCCTGCTGAATCGCCGCACGGAATTCATCCGACTGAAGCTCGATCAACATGTCGCCAGCCTTCACCGACTGCCCCTCCCGCACTGGCACGGCCACCACCGTTCCCGTGATCTGAGACCCTACATCCACGCGATGTGGCGCCATAACCCGACCACTGGCCACCACGGTTTGAACGAAGTCCCGCTGCGCCACCTCGGCTACCAAAACCACAGGGCCGCGCCACCATCTGACAGCGCCCCAGACCATTAGCAAAGCCAACACACCCAGCGTCAAAAACTGCCATCGATGACGATGGAAAAAACCTTCTTCGGCCATGCCTGAGGGCCCTCTTAGCAAACTCTGTCGACCCAGATGGATGTGGGTGCTGTCACGACAATGTTCCTCAACGGCGAGCAAGCAGACCCGGAACAGCCCATTCAAGACGGCCACAACCGCCAATGAATGAAGGCCCGCCAATCCATCCGGATGGCGGGCCCGGTAAAGGCCCCTAGCCATCTCCGAGGACATGACCAGTCTGAGAATGCCTTTATCCATCATGGTGTCAGGAACACCATAAAACCTCCCATTAAAGGGAGCTCTCACCTCATCCGTAAGTTTCAGCGTTTGCTTACTTCCGGCGGACAACCTCAATGTACAAAAGCCAGCTCAGTTCTTAATTGAGCAAACGCACAGAAAAGTGTGTTTTCAACAGCTTGATGTACTGGGGCACATCAGACACCCACCGTAAGCACTGAGTGTGAGCCACCACCTCGCCACACCCAAACCTCTTGCCGAAAGGCCACCCCATCAATCGACCCACTGCACGACCCCAGCAAGGTGTAACGAGCCGGCCGTGAGCGCAAAGGAATCGATGGGGATCAACGCAACCAGCAAGAAGCCCACGAGGAGCTTCACGTCAATCCCCATGCACAGCAAATCTTAGCGACGAGCCATCAGCAAACCCACCAAAGCTCCAACCCCCGCCGCAACCCCAATTGCCGTGTAAGGATGCGTGTGAACCACCTCGTCGGTGGTTTGCGCGACCTGCTTGGCCCTGTCGATCGCTGTGGCCTGCACTTGTGAAAGTCGATGTTGAGCACTTTGCAGCTTCGATTCAATCTGCTCACCCGCAGCACTCAATCGCTCCTGACCCACTTGCTGCGCACTCTTGAGCAAAAGATCCGATTCACTGACGACGTTCTTCATGCTCTGAGACAGGCGCTCGCGAGAGCCGCTCTCGCCGGCACTTGGCTTGATAAGGTTCGTTTCCATGACACGCTCCTGTTTGTGAAGTAAGTCACTGCATGCTAAGGAGCCCCCC
>CANHBY010000103.1 GCA_947458895.1 Burkholderiales bacterium
CACGTTAGACGAAATTAACGAGGATTTAAAGCAAGTTGCATCCCAACAGGGGGTTTATTTGGAAACTTTCCAAAGCAACCATGAAGGCGCCCTGATTGATCGCATTCAGGCTGCCTTCACCGATGGCACCAGCTTCATCATCATCAACCCTGCCGCCCTGACCCATACCAGCGTGGGTCTGCGAGACGCTCTGGCGGCGGTGAGCCTGCCGTTTGTGGAGGTCCACCTCTCCAACATTCACCGCCGCGAGCCCTTTCGCCACCACTCTTATTTGTCCGATCTGGCCGTGGGAGTGATCTGCGGATTAGGCCCCGCAGGTTACCGAGCTGCATTGACCTACGCGCTGCAGCGCCCTGTTGCCTGAGTCGGGTTGACTCATCCACTCACTCAAGCCTTCAAACACTGGAATGAACATGGATCTTCGCAAGCTCAAGACACTGATTGATTTGGTGTCTGAATCCAACATCTCTGAATTGGAAATCACCGAGGCCGATGGCAAGGTGAGGATCCTCAAATCTGAGCCGCAGGCTGCCCTTGGCTACGCGCCCCAGCAACCGGTCTACCAAACGATGCCAGCCGCGCCTGCGCCAGCAGCCACACCAGCCACACCAGCCGCGGCGGCGCCGCCGGCCGAGGAGCCCGGCCATGCTGTCAAGTCGCCCATGGTCGGCACTTTCTATCGCTCCGCCAGCCCCGGCTCGAAACCTTTTGCGGAGGTGGGCGCCACCGTCAAAGAGGGCGACCCGATCTGCATCATCGAAGCCATGAAAATCATGAACGAGATCGAGGCAGACAAATCGGGCACCATTACTCGCGTTCTGTGTGAAGACGGCCAGGCGGTGGAATTCGGTCAACCACTCGTCATCATCGAATAACAGCAGCCTGACCAACCCACTCACCTGAGTGCCTTGATCTGCTCGGGCTCGAGCAAGCTTTAGCTCAGGCGGCAAGGCCTTCAGCGCTCTGACTTACCCAACTTTTCATGCAAACCGAGGCGCCAACCCCGCCGGGGTTGCAATGCTGTCGTTTCGCGGGGCACGCTGAGCTGGCCCACGTGATCAAGCCGAGGCAACTATGTTCAAGAAAATTCTGATCGCGAACCGGGGGGAAATTGCCCTTCGCATTCAACGCGCCTGCCGCGAATTGAATATCAAATCGGTGGTGGTGTACTCCGAAGCCGACCGGGAAGCCAAATATGTGAAACTCGCCGATGAAGCCGTGTGTATCGGCCCGGCGCCCTCTTCGCAAAGTTACCTCAGCATGCCGGCCATCATCGCAACGGCAGAGGTCACTGATGCAGAGGCCATTCACCCGGGCTATGGCTTCCTCTCTGAAAACGCAGACTTCGCTGAGCGAGTTGAACGCAGCGGTTTTACCTTCATCGGCCCCACCCCAGAAGCCATTCGCATCATGGGCGACAAGGTCTCGGCCAAGCAGGCCATGATCAAGGCCGGTGTACCTTGTGTACCCGGCTCAGAAGGCGCCCTGCCCGAAGACCCCAAGGAAATCATCCGCATCGCGCGCGCCATTGGTTATCCAGTGATCATCAAGGCGGCCGGTGGGGGTGGTGGTCGGGGCATGCGTGTCGTGCATACCGAAGCGGCGCTGATCCACGCCGTGCAAACCACTCGGGCTGAGGCTGGCGCTGCCTTTGGGAACCCTGCGGTCTACATGGAAAAGTTTCTCGAAAATCCTCGCCACATTGAGATCCAGATCCTGGCCGATCAGCACAGAAATGCGGTCTGGTTGGGCGAGCGCGACTGCTCCATGCAGCGGCGCCACCAAAAAATCATCGAAGAAGCGCCGGCCCCTGGCATCCCACGCCGAGTGATCGAGCGTATTGGTGACCGCTGCGTGGCAGCCTGCAAAAAAATCGGCTACCGCGGCGCTGGCACCTTCGAATTTTTGTTTGAAAACGGTGAGTTCTATTTCATTGAAATGAACACCCGCGTTCAGGTCGAGCACCCCGTGACTGAATTGGTCACGGGTATTGACATCGTTCAACAGCAAATTCGCATTGCTGCCAACGAAAAGTTGCCCTTCTCGCAACGGCAAATTCAGCTCAAGGGCCATGCCATTGAGTGCCGTATCAATGCCGAAGACCCTTACAAATTCACACCCTCTCCAGGGCGCATCACCACTTGGCATGCGCCAGGTGGGCCGGGGGTTCGTGTGGACTCTCACGCCTACACGAACTACTTCGTGCCTTCGCACTATGACTCGATGATCGGCAAAATCATCACCCATGGCGACACGCGCGATCAGGCCTTGGCCCGCATGCGCATCGCCCTGTCCGAAATGGTGGTGGAGGGAATTTCTACCAATATCCCTCTGCATCGCGAGTTGCTGGCTGACGCCAAATTCATCGAGGGCGGTACCAGCATTCACTACCTCGAAGGCTGGATGACCCAGCATAAGCGCTGAAATGGTTGAGCTGCTACTCAAAACCCCAGGCCCGTGGGTCGAGGCCCTGTCAGATGCCCTGATGGAGGAGCTCGGCGCCTTGTCGGCCAGCGTAGAAGACGCCCATGCCGATACCGATGCCGAGCAAGCCCTGTTTGGCGAGCCTGGCATGCCGGCACCCGCACAAGGGTGGGACGCTTCGGTGATCAAGGCGTTATTTCAAGATGAGGCGCAAGCCCAGGAAGCTGCCGATCTCATCCGAGCCCAAGACTGGGCCACTGACATCATCATCGGCCCGATCCAGGCTGTTCCGGATCAAGACTGGGTGCGACTCACGCAGTCGCAGTTCGAACCGGTATCGATCACCCCCAGCTTCTGGGTCGTTCCAAGCTGGCATGAGCCGCCTGCCGAGGCTAAGAAAGTGATCAGGCTCGATCCTGGGCTGGCCTTCGGAACGGGTACCCACCCCACCACGCGAATGTGCCTGCGCTGGCTCGCCACCCGTTCACATGCCCAAAATCCCTGGCCTCGCGTGCTCGACTATGGCTGCGGCTCGGGTATCTTGGCCATTGGTGCGGCTCTTTTTGGCGCACAAGAAGTGGTGGCGGTTGACATCGACCCAGCCGCTGTCACGTCCACACAAGACAACGCGCAAGCCAATGGCGTGGTTTTGCAAGCAGGCCTCCCTGATGCCGCCCAGGGCACCTTTGATGTCGTGGTGGCCAACATTCTGGCCACGCCACTCAAGCTGCTGGCACCGTTGCTCAGCAGTTTTGTTCGGCCCGGGGGCCACCTGATTTTGGCCGGCATTTTGAGCAGGCAGGCCGAAGACGTGCAAGCCACCTATGCCGAGAACCTCAAGCTGAGCGTTTCCGATGAAGAAGACGGCTGGATTTTGATGACGGCGCGGCGTGAAAACGTATGATCGGCCCGAGCGGCCTGCCGCAAGCGCTTTGAATTTCTCACCTGCCGCCTGGCGGGCTGACGTTGAGACTGAACTGTATGCGCACGAGAAGCCTCACCCCTTCGGTGAGATCCCGATCTGCTCGACTTAGGATAATTCGACTCTCATGAGCCTGGCCACTCGCTGCTCTTCCTGCCAAACAGTTTTTCGGGTCGTTCAAGCCCAGCTCAAAGTGTCTGAGGGGTGGGTGCGCTGTGGGCGGTGTGGGACTGTCTTCAATGCACTCGAAGCCCTGTTCGACCTGAGTCGTGAGAAAGAAAAACCCTCCACGAAGAAGGCAGAACCTAAGCCTGAACCCATCAGCAAGAAACCCCGCGAGGGCGGCCCGGTTCAGCCCCAACGCGAAAGTGGCCCGCAAAAAACTGAAGAGGTTCCCACCAAGGGGCGGCGCCGAGCCACCCCGGCGAACCCCGAACCAAGAGCCGTGCCCCTGCCCAAGGGCCAAAGTGAGTTCGCCGATGCCCAGTTCGCTGCCGATGCGGTGGCAGATGTCACTCAGCCGCTCGTCCACCCGCCCTTGGCACCTTCGTCGACTAGATCACCTCTTAATCCGAGTAAGAAGGTCATCGTTGCTGGCAAGCCATTGCCAACGGACGCATCAAACCCCACCGATCAGTCCCTAGCAACCCTTCAGTTCGTCAAGCAGGCTGATCGTAAAGCCCATTGGAAGAGCCCTCGGATGCAGGCCTCACTCGCAGGCGCCAGTTTGGTGTTGTCGTTGATCTTTGGATTGCAGGCCATGCACCATTTCCGAGACATCACGGCGGCCCGGTGGCCACAGATGGCTCCTTTGCTGGTGCGGTGGTGCCAAACCCTGGGCTGCCAGATACAAGCCCCACGACACATCGAGAGCGTGGCGGTTGAAAGCATCACCCTGACTCGGAACACCAACAGCACCAACACCTTCCTGTTGTCGGTGGCCCTCCAAAACAACAGCGCCTACGCCGTGGCCATGCCAGCACTCGACCTGACCCTGCGCGACGCCAACGGCCTGCTCATTTCGCGCCGCATGCTGACCCCACAGGAATTGCAAGTCAAAAACACCGCCATCGAGCCCTACTCAGAGGCGCTGGTGCAAGCCACCATCACCGAGACCGATCAGACGATTGTCGGCTTCACGGTAGAAACTTTCTACCCTTGAGGCCAACCCAAGCTGATGCCATGTTTGGGGTCTCAGAGCTCAGCCCCGCGCAGGGAAGGTCTTGGGTACCCACGCCATTGTTCATTCACCTCTCTTACTGGAGCCCTCTATGCCGGCCTTGATCTGCGGATCCCTCGCGTTTGACACCATCACCACGTTTCCAGGTCGGTTTGCCCAGCAGATACTGCCTGATCAAGTGCACATTCTGAATGTCTCGTTCTTGGTGCCGACTCTGCGGCGCGAGTTTGGAGGCTGCGCAGGCAACATCGCTTACAACCTGGCCCGGCTCGGCGGCGAGCCGCTGGTGATGGCGGCCCTCGGCCACGATGATGGCGTCCAGTACATGGAGCGGCTGCGCTCATGGGGCGCCAGCACGGAATTCGTGCGCCTGATCGAGGGCCAATACACGGCGCAAGCCATCATCATCACCGACACCGACAACAACCAAATCACCGCCTTTCACCCCGGCGCCATGCAGGCGGCTCACCTGAATGAGGTGCCTCGCCAAGACAACATCCGCGTGGCCATCGTTGCGCCTGATGGCCGCGATGCCATGCTTCAACACGCTGCCCAGCTCGCCCAAGCCGGCATTCCGTTTGTCTTCGATCCCGGGCAAGGCCTGCCCATGTTCGATGGAGCAGAACTCAAACACTTCGTGCAGCAAGCCACTTGGGTCGCGCTCAATGACTATGAGGCCCGCATGCTGTGCGACCGCACCGGCGAGAGCCTGGCTTCATTGTCGCGCAGCCACCTGCGAGGCGTGGTGGTCACGCTGGCCGCAGACGGCTGCGAAATCTGGGAACAAGGTGAACGAACCCATGTGCCAGGCCACACGGCCGAGGCCGTTATCGACCCCACGGGCTGCGGCGACGCATTTCGCGCTGCACTCTTGTATGGCCTGGAGCGCGACTGGGCCCTGGCCCAGTGCGCCGAATTGGGCAACAAGTTGGGCGCACTGAAAATCGCTCACCGAGGTGGCCAGAACCACCCCATCGATCGTCGCGCCTTGGGACTTTGACAAACAGTTTTTGCCTCCAGAAGGAGGCTATGGCGAGAGGGGTTGTGGCCCGAAACCAAACCCCCTGAAAGGCCGCCCCCTTTTGGGGGGGGCCTCAAGCCTGAGGGGCACCTACAGTTCGCTACCGCGTTTGTTCAACGGAGCTGGAAGTGCTGTACCCCTCAAGATGCCACGGCATCACATTGATTGAAATCCTGGTGGTGATTGCCTTGCTCACCACCAGCCTGATGCTGGCCATCCCCTCCCTGGCTGGTTTCTGGGATCGAACCAGGCTCAAGGGGGCAGCAGCACAACTCTCCAACGATCTTCGCCTGGCCCGAACAGAGGCCGTTCAACGCAACACCACCGTGCGCTGGACTTGGTATCCCCAAGCTCAGGGGAGCTGCTACCTCCTGCACACAGCCCAGGCCAACCAGTGCACCTGCACGGCAGGCGTGGCGAGGTGTGG
>CANHBY010000104.1 GCA_947458895.1 Burkholderiales bacterium
AACACCCCGCGGAGGCGCATCTTTCTCTCAACGGAACCTTGCGACCCTGGGCCGCTTGGCCCTTGGGGTCGCTGCAGGGCGAGGCCAGTGGCATCGACCTGTCATCATTTCATCCCGCAGCGCCACGCACTGCCCTGCGCGCCAAAGCCTCCGCCGAAGTGCACAGCGCGAGTCAACCCGCTGTCGTGAAGCTGGACGTGAGCAACGACGATGCAGGGCTCTGGAACGAGCAGCGTGTACCTCTGCGCAACCTCATGCTGGAGCTGCATGCCCGGCCCGATCAACTCAGCGAAGTGCAACTGCACGCCTTGAACGCCGAGTGGGGCACGGGTTCGCAAAGTGCAGGCCGGCTTGAGGGGCAAGGCCACTTCAGCCGTGACCACTGGGCGCTCGATGGCCGACTGGTCGACCTGCAACCTTCCCTGCTCGACTCTCGGGCCACACCTGTTCAACTCACAGGCCCCGTGCGCCTGTCGATGCAGGGTCGGCGCTGGGACGCGCAGGCTGAATGGTCTGGCGTGCTGCTCGATGCGTCAAGAGGCACCGCCGTCAAAAAATCAGCCGCTCAACTTCGCTTCGCACTCAGCACCCAGCGCCCCAGCACGCCCAAGGATCCCGAAACATGGACCCTGAGCGATCTGCAAGCTCGCATTGGCGAGGCGCGCCTGGAGGCCTCAGGAACCATCTCGCGTCCCAGCGCTTCAACCCCCTGGCAAGCCAAAGGCAGCGCCAAACTGGTTCGGTTCGACCCCCTGCCCTGGTGGCCAGGACCCGAAAAATCTGTGTGGCGAGAGGGCGGCCACCACTTCAACGGCGAGGCTTCTGTCGACATCCGAATCATCCCCAGCGCACCCTCTGAGCGCCCTGCGACGCCAACGACCAAAGACCCCCTGGCACCGTGGTTCACATGGCTTCAAGGCTGGCGAGGAATGGCGCAAGTGAGCCTGACAGACAGCCAGCTGGCAGGGGTCCCGTTGAGCGGCCACGCTGAACTGCAGAATGACGGAACCACCCCAAAATTCAACCTGCAACTTCAGGCTGCTGACAATACGCTGCAAGCTGAAGGCAGCCTGCCACGGCAGGCTGCCAACAGACGGCCCACAGCGGCTACCCCCACACAGCTTGCTTTCAAGGTGGCCGCCCCAGACCTCGCCCGACTCAACCCCTGGTTCACGCTGCTGTCTCCTCAACAGGCTGCAAACCGCCAGCTCAGCGGCCAACTCCAGGGCAGTGGTCATCTCAACGGCGATTCACTGGGAAGTCGAGGACATCTTCAAACCGAAGGCCAGTTCAACGCGGTGAATTTGCGCTGGGGATCACAACGCATTCAAGGCGCCCAGCTTAGTTGGCAATTGGGCAGCGCAGCCTCCGATCCGCTGATCATCAAACTGGAGGCCAACAACCTGGCCTGGCAAGAGAAAAGTCTGAGCAGTCTGGCGCTGCAAGCCCATGGCCGGGTCGAAGACCACCGGCTGCATCTCGAAGCGCACACCCCGGGGCAGCCCCCCGCCTGGGTCCAGAGTCTTCAGGCCATACAAAGCCCCGAGGCTGCGGCCAAAGAGACGCAGCCAGCAACATCCACCACCCTGGTGCTGGATGCGCAGAGCAGCTTGCGTCACGAAACCGGTTCAGGGCATTGGCCCGTGGGGTGGCGCAGCAGCATCGAGACCCTGCAACTTTCCAGCCTACTGCCTGGAATCAGCAAGCCAGAGAACGGTAACGCCCCATGGTTTCGATTGGCACAACCGCTGGCCTTGACCGCAAGCTGGTCTGAGCCAGGCCTGGACATCACGGCTTCACCAGGGCAAGCTGATCTGGCGGGTACTGCGTTGCGATGGGACGCCATTCAATGGTCCCACGTCAACGGCAAAACAGACCAGCTCAACGCCAATCTGCGCATTGACTCCCTGCCAGTCGCATCCTGGCTGGCTCACTTGCAACCCGACTTCGGCTGGAGTGGAGACCTGACCCTCGGACTTAGCGCGCAGATTCACACCCAACCCGAGTTCCGCGTCGAGGTGGCGGTGGATCGGCGCTTCGGCGACCTTCAAATCACCGACGACAACGGCACCCAGAAACTCGGTCTTCAGACGCTTCACCTGATGCTGCAAATGACCAACAGCCAGTGGAGCTTCGCGCAGGCCGTGGTGGGTCGAAACCTGGGCGTGATCTCAGGCGCCCTGGTAGCCAACCTGGAGCCGGGAACGTATTGGCCCACAGCCACTTCGCCACTGCAAGGCGTGGTTCAGTTGCAGGTTGCCAACCTGCGCGCGTGGGGCAACTGGCTGCCTGCAGGCTGGCGCCTCGGTGGGCAATTGAACCTTGGCGCGAACGTCGGTGGCCTCTGGGGCGCCCCCCAAATCACGGGCTCCATCGAAGGCCGATCCCTCAGCATGCACCATGCGCTGGAGGGCATCGACATCACCGATGGCACCGTTGACATTCAACTGCAAGGCGCCACAGCGCGCATAGAGCGCTTCACAGCCCGCGGCGGTACAGGCAGCCTGCAATTGCAAGGCCAAGCCCAGCTGGACGGCACACCCCAAGCCCAATTGAAGCTTAGCCTGGACCACTTTCAATTGCTGGGCCGTGTCGACCGCAAGCTGGTCGGCAGCGGGCAAGCCACTTTAAACCTGACCCCGGACCTCACCACTGTGACGGGCCAGTTGATGATCGATGAAGGCCTGGTTGATTTCTCACAAGGTGATGCGCCTCGCTTGGCCGAAGACGTTCAAGTGCTTCGAGCCCAGCCCAGCAAATCTGCCCCAGCACCCGCGCGGCGCGTTACCAAGGTCCCAACTCGACAACCACCGGTCATCCAAGTCACCGTCAACCTGGGTGAGAAACTTCACCTTCGAGGGCGCGGGCTCGAGACCAAGCTGCACGGCAACCTTCAGCTCACCACCACCGAAGGAGCCTTGCAAGTGAATGGCAAAGTCAATGCCGAGGAAGGCACCTACAGGGCCTATGCGCAAAAGCTCAACATCGACCGTGGCGTGGTCAGTTTCAACGGTGACGCCAGCAACCCTCGCCTAGACATTGAAGCCACACGGCCCAACACAGATATCCGCGTTGGGGTCACCATCA
The DNA here is from genome assembly GCA_947458895.1 of Burkholderiales bacterium. Taxonomy (GTDB): domain Bacteria; phylum Pseudomonadota; class Gammaproteobacteria; order Burkholderiales; family Burkholderiaceae_C; genus CANHBY01. The sequence continues at coordinate 3,088 of CANHBY010000104.1, forward strand.
CCGGCAGCGCCAAAGCCCCCCGCGTAAGGTTGTTTTCAGAACCTGACATGGTTGATGCCGACAAGCTCAGTTGGCTCTTGCTGGGCCGCGGCAGCGACGGCCTGGCCAGCACCGACATCAGCCTCTTGCAAAGCGCGGCACTGGCCCTGCTCTCCGGCGAAGAAGAGGGCGTGAGCGACAAACTCATGAAAACCATCGGCATTGACGACCTCTCCATTCGCCAGAGCGACGGCGCCGAGAAAGAAACCATCGTGTCGCTAGGCAAACAACTCTCGCGCCGCTGGTATGTGGGCTATGAGCGCGGCCTCAATGCCACCGAAGGCTCGTGGCAGCTCATTTATCGCATGGCCCAGCGCTTCACACTGCGCGCGCAAACCGGCCAGGAAAACTCGGTCGATCTGATTTGGACTTGGCGCTGGCAATGAAGCCGCGCAACAGCCGTGACACAATGTCGACTTCGTTCAGTGACGCCGCCCAGGCCAAGCGGCACATCACCCCCACTCGCCGTAGTTCAATGGATAGAACGGCTGCCTCCTAAGCGGCAAATACAGGTTCGATTCCTGTCGGCGGGACCATCTTTGGGGCGAGGTGTTCAACCTCATTCATTCAACCTGCATTGAGCTCCGCACAGGTACCGCGGCCCACGAACCGCCATTCAGCGGCATCGTGATCAACCTTGGCCTGACCGGACTGGCGCAGTCATTTTCCCCAGCCTTGGCAACGCCAAAGCCGTTCTACTGGCCTTGCGCAGCCGCAGTGCCCACCCGCCCCAAAGCTCTTGGCACAAGCAAGAGCACAGGGGACGATCAAACGATGGCCCAAGAATTTCTCCGCAGGGGATGATGAAAAAGACGGCCGGCTCTGCTACACCGGAAGTCTCAATGTGTCAGCGCCCGAGAGAAATTCTTAGACCGAAATCGTGATGATCACCCTACCGGGCGGCAGCCCGGCAAGGGATCACATCACCAGGGTTCGCTACAACGATTCCCATCACTCAAAGGTGAGAAGGATCTGCTCCTCTTGCTCCGTCAGCGGCCCCACCTGAATACGCACAGGTCGCCCCAACTTCGCAAGCATCACGAGCAACTTGGTTTCACTCACGCCGTGGTATTTGCCCCGTGTAATACGGGACACCTTGGCCTGATCGATTCCCAATATTTGTGCAGCAGCAACCTGCGTCAAGTGTTTAGTCTTGAGCGCCTGGGCAATATGAATGCAAATTTGCGCCTTGCGCTCAGACTCCTGGCGGTCGACCACCTTTTCATCAACCTCTATCAGCGAATTCATCGACCCCCCCCGCCAAGCAGACCAAGGAGCCAACTGCAAAACCGGTAGGCAAGCACAACAGCCAATGGGGCAAAGAAGAGCGAGTGAACGGCATGTTTTTATCCCTTGCGGCCTGTGGCCGGTCCAAAAAACAACAAACAATCAACAAGGCAGCAAAGATCACATCTTGGCCTTCCGACACGACTGATCCAGATCAATCAATGGCCACCCAAAGATGACATCCGACTTGGACTAAATCGTTGAACTCAGGGGTAAATGTAACGGCCCCGGAGGCCCGAACACCCCCTAAAGGGGGAATCGTTAACCCTTACGTAGTAAATGTAATCGGATGCAACAGCCCGTAATGAGCATCTTTTTCACCGATCGCTGCGCTCGGTCAATGCCGCAAGGCAGCAACACTCGGCGGGCGCCAAGCCACAGGCGCCAAAGATGCCGCTTTCTTTGGCGGGGTGATATCTTGCAAAACAACGGCGCATCACCCAACCCGGAGAAGCAAGCTTCATTGCTCAGACGGCCAAGACTTGCGCGGCCGCATTCACCACGGCAGCAATACGGCCAATGTCGCGCAGTTGCTGCGTTGTGAGGCCTTCTTTCTTGAGCAGGGCGTAGTGCGAACCAATGCAGAAGTGGCACTTGCCGATGATCGAAGCGGCCAAGGCATAAGCCTCGAATTTCTTTTGCTCGATTCCCCCGGCGGTGGCGTAGGCGTTCATGCGCAGCTCAGGTCGAAGCGTTTTCAGCTCATCGTCAGCCGCCATTTCCACGTAGGGGTACCAGGTGTTGTTCATCCCCATGAGGGCGGCGGCGGTCAGAGCGGCCTGCGCCAATTCAGGATCAAGGTTGGCTCGAAAGATATCGACCAAGACCTTGCTTCGGGCCGCAAAGGCCGCGGCCAGCGCCACACCGATGGCGTACTCAGGCGGCAGACTCGAGCGGGCAATGACACCGTCAATGTTCAAGCGAATGTCTTTGGCGTAATCAGGGATTTGGTCTTTGATGGCTTGCAGGAATTCCATGAGAGTTCTCTCACCGAGGTCAGGGTGGCATAAAAAAGCCCGGCGGTGCCGGGCCCACGGACCGGCATGCAGGCTCAGGCCTGCATGCACTAGGGCCTGTTATTACAGCGTAGTTCCACCCACAGAGCGGTTGCAGGGGCAGAGCTCATCGGTTTGCAGGCCGTCGAGCAAACGCAGAATTTCCTCGGGGCTGCGGCCCACATTGAGGTTGTTCACGCTCACATGCTGGATGACGTTGTCCGGGTCCACAATGAACGTGGCGCGCAGTGCCACACCAGCAGCCTTGTCGCGCACGCCCAGTTGGTCGATCAGGGAGCCGGTCACATCAGCGAAACTGTAGTGGCCCAGCTTGTCCAGATCCTTGTGCTCACGGCGCCAGCCGAGCTTCGAGAATTCGTTGTCGGTGGAGCCGCCCATCAGAACGGCGTCACGCTCGGCGAATTGCTTGCCCAGCTTGTCAAAACCCACGATCTCGGTCGGGCAGACAAAGGTGAAATCCTTGGGGTAGAAATAGATGATCTTCCACTTACCTTCGAAGCTCTTTTCGGTGATCGTCTCGA
>CANHBY010000105.1 GCA_947458895.1 Burkholderiales bacterium
AGAGTGTGCTGCTTTCCTGTGCGAGCCACATAGGCGATGCGGGTTGAAAATGCACCTTTTTCACCGGTGAGCTTTTCGAAAATGAAGTCAGCGATTCGGTGCGCTGCCAACCGGGCATCGGTGGGCTGCACGATGGTGCTTTGACCTCCCAGATCGACGCCCTTGACGATGTCCCAGAGCTTGAACCGCACATCAAGCCTGCCATCTGACAGGCGATTCACGGAGCCGGTCACCAGCGCATCAGAGGCGCGTGCACGCCATTCCGACATGTTGGGTGAGGTGCCTTCTTCGAGGACGGCCTCAGTTGCAAGAATGCGGAACACGCCGCTGCGCTCCAGATCGGCACGCACGATGGCTGAGAGGGCCTGGGGCAGGCGGTCTTCGCCACGCAAGCGTGCGATGGAGATGGGCAGCTGTGTGGCACCGACGCCGGAGATATCGACCCGGAACTGCGCCAGGGCTGGAGAGCCCGCGACGAGAAGGAGCACCGCACAAGCGACGGTCAAGACTCGGTTGAAAAAGGAGGTCATGCGGAGAAGATTCGACGGTTTGGCAAAAGCCCTCGAGGACGCATCGCCAAAGAACTCGAGAACTATAAACGCTTAATGATAGGTGCGGAATGGCGAATCACCGCCCATTCAAACTAAAACAATGTCAAAGACCTCGGGCGAGTTGCCAGCCTCGACCTGGAGCGAAATGGGTTTGCCGATGAATTCGCTCAGAGAAGCCAAATGCTGGCTCTCTTCGTCGAGCAACATTTCAACCACGGCAGCATGGGCCACCACGCGAAACTCTTTGGGGTCAAACTGGCGGGCCTCGCGCAGAATTTCTCGCAAGATGTCGTAGCAAACACTACGCGCTGTTTTGACCTGCCCCTTGCCCTCGCAGGTGGGGCAAGGCTGGCAGAGCATGTGGGCCAAGGATTCGCGGGTTCGCTTGCGGGTCATTTCGACCAGCCCCAGTTGGGTGAAGCCACTCACCGACACTTTGGTGCGGTCGCGCGCGAGTTGCTTTCGCAGCTCAGCCAGCACTGCGGTGCGGTGGTCTTCTCGAACCATGTCGATGAAGTCGATGATGATGATGCCGCCCAGATTACGCAGCCGCAACTGGCGCGCAATGGCCTGCGTGGCCTCCAGGTTGGTTTTGAAAATAGTTTCATCGAAATTGCGGGCGCCCACATAACCGCCAGTGTTCACATCGATGGTGGTGAGGGCCTCGGTCTGGTCGATGACAAGGTAGCCACCTGATTTCAAATCGACACGCCGGGCTAAAGCACGGGTGATTTCTTCGTCCACATTGGACAAATCGAACAGGGGGCGCTCACCCTGATAGTGACTCAGCCGGCCCACCGCGCTCGGCGTGAATGTCTCGCCGAAGGATTTGAGCGTTTCGAATTGTTGCCGGGAGTCGACCCGAATGCAGGCTGTTTCATCATGGACCATGTCACGCAGAACTCGTTGGGCCAGGTTCAGGTCTTGGTACAGCAGGGTGCCTGGGGCGGATCGTTGGCCGCGCTCGCGCAGCGCGCTCCAGGTTTTACGCAGGTAGGCGATGTCTTCGCCGAGCTCGGCATCAGACGCCTCTTCGGCATTGGTGCGCAGGATGAAACCACCCATGGGGCTCTCTGCAGATTCAGCTTGAGCGAGCGTTTGGACCCTGGTGCGAAGCTGTTCTCGCAGCTCGGGCGACCCGATTTTTTGCGAAATTCCGATGTGGTTGTCCTGTGGCAGATACACCAGCAGACGGCCTGCAATGCTGATCTGGGTGGATAAGCGAGCCCCCTTGGTGCCGATGGGGTCCTTGATGACTTGAACCGTCATGGACTGCCCCGGGAACACCAGCTTCTCAATGGGGGTGGGGGGCGGCACGCCTGGCCCATGCTCGTTGCGAGAAACTCCGGCAACATGGACATCAGCCACATGCAGGAAAGCAGCACGCTCCAGGCCGATGTCAATGAACGCTGACTGCATGCCAGGCAAGACACGCACAACCCGAGCGGTGTAGATGTTGCCCACCAACCCTCGCTCAAGCGTGCGCTCGATGTGAAGCTCTTGCACACCGCTGTGCTCAACAATGGCAACTCGGGTTTCTTGGGGCGTCCAATTGATCAGAATGTCTTGCATGGGTCACACCAAAAACAAATTCGTGGGGGGGGAGGTAGCGAGAGCGCCCTGAATTCAGAGCGCCCAACCCGCATGGCGCAACAGCTCGGCGGTTTCAAAAAGAGGCAGGCCCATGATGCCGGAATAACTGCCCTCAATGTGCGATACCCATGCGGCAGCCGAGCTTTGAATGGCATAAGCCCCAGCCTTGCCAAAGGGCTCGCCGCTGTCAACGTAGTGTCGAATCTGCTGATCGGAAATCTCGGTGAAATGCACCTTGGAAACACTCAGGGACAAGGATTCTTGGGCACCCCAGGCCAAGGCCACAGCGGTCAGAACCCGGTGAGTTCGGCCTGACAAACTGCGCAGTGTCTGGCAGGCGTGCTCGGCACTGCTGGGCTTGCCGAGCAAGCGCCGGCCCAGCGCCACGGTGGTGTCAGAACACAACACCGGCCCCTGCGGCAAACCACGTCTTGCCAACCGAAGCCGGGCTGCATTCAGTTTGGCCAGCGTGACTCGCCGAACGTAGTCTGCTGGCAACTCACCCGCTCGTTCGGCCTCCAGGGCCTCAGCGTCTTCATCGGCATCGGGCACAAGCAACTCAAAGCGCACGCCAACTTGCTCAAGCAATTGCCGCCGCCTTGGGCTTTGGGAGGCCAGGTAGACAAATCCAGGCAGCTCTGGTTTCTTCATTCGCGGTGGTAAGGATGATTGCTGAGCAGGGTCCAGGCGCGATAGAACGCCTCGGCCAGCAAAACGCGGGCCAAGGCGTGCGGCAGCGTGAGATCTGATAAACGCAGTGACTCGTCAGCCGTGGCCTTAAATTCAGGCGCCAGACCGTCTGGCCCTCCGATGATGAGCGCAACATCTCGGCCATCGTTCATCCAGGCCTTGAGACGCTCTGCCAACTGGGCACTGGTGCGGTGTTCGCCTCGCTCATCAAGGATGACACGCCGAACGCCTTTGGGCATGGCCACGGTCAGCCTTTCGGCTTCGGCGGCCATCAACTGGGCGGTGGTTTTGCTGCCACGCGTCTCGGCCTTCACGGCCTTGAGCTCGAGTTTGAGTTCGGGCGGAAACCTCTTGGCAAAATCAGCGTAAGCCGCATCTGCCCAGGCAGGCTGCCGCAGCCCCACCGCCAACAGCCACAACTTCACGCGACCAACCCCGTCATCAGGCAGCGCGGGGTTTCTTGGCTGCAGCGGCTTTCTTGGCTGCCACGGGCGCTTTCTTGGCTGCAACGGGGGCCTTCTTGGCCACAGGCTTGGAGGCGCCTGTAGGTGCCGCAGCCTTCCTCGCCACAGCCTTGGAAGGTTCAGCCTTTTCAACAGCCGCCCTCTTGGCAGGTGCTTTCTTGGCCGCAACGGGCTTTTCACCAGACCTCTTGGCTGGAACAGCCCGGGTGGTGAATTTCTTGGCTACAACTTTCTTGGCCGCTACTTTTTTGGCGGGGGCCTTTTCAGAGGCCGGAGCCTTCTTGTCGGCGGCACCGTCTTTGGCAGAAGCCTTGACCAAGCCCACCGGGACCGCGCCCATTTTCAACCGGACGGGTTTGGCGCCCCAGATTTCTTCAAGGTGGTAGTACTCGCGAATCGCCGGTTGCATCACGTGCACCACCGCCGCGCCACAGTCCACGATGATCCACTCACCGTTTTCCTGACCCTCGACCCGAGGCTGCACACCGGCTTCGGATTTGACTGCATCAAAAACGCTGGAGGCCAAGGCCTTGGTCTGGCGGTTGCTGGTGCCTGAAGCGATGATCACGCGTTCGAACAAGGGGGATTGTTCTTCGGTGTTGAACACCTCAATGTGTTGCGCCTTGACGTCTTCGAGCGCGTCCAAGATGACGCGTTGCAGTTTTCGAATGTCCATTAATCTCCTAGCGATGGTTCAGAAGGGCTCAGATCGAGCCAATATAGCGCGGGTTGTGTCAATCGTCAGTGGGCTAGACAGCACTTGAGCATCAGGCCAGCCAATCACGCGGTGGCAGAAAGTCAGTGTAAAGCTGGGCTTCGGGCGAGCCTGGTTCGGGGTGCCAGTCGTAGCGCCACGCGGCCAACGGCGGCATCGACATCAGAATGCTTTCGGTGCGCCCACCCGACTGCAGACCGAAGAGCGTGCCACGGTCGAAGACCAGATTGAACTCGACATAGCGGCCCCTTCGGTAGAGCTGGAAATCGCGCGCGCGCTGGTCATAGGGCAGATCTTTGCGTCGAGACAAGATGGGCAAATAGGCCACAGTGAAGGCGTCCCCCACAGCCTTCATTAATTCAAAGCCACGCTCACTGCCCAGCTCGGTCAAGTCATCAAAAAACACCCCACCGATGCCGCGAGCCTCGTTGCGATGCTTGAGGAAAAAATAGTCATCACACCACTTTTTGAAACGAGGGTGTTTGTCTTGTCCAAAGGGCTGGAGGGCTTGCTGATTGACCTGGTGAAAGTGGCGGGCATCTTCTTCGAAGCCATAGTAGGGCGTAAGGTCCATGCCGCCGCCGAACCACACCACTGGGGCTTGATTAGCCACATGGGCAGCCATCATGCGCACGTTCATGTGCACTGTGGGCACATAAGGATTGCACGGGTGAAACACCAGCGAGACACCCATGGCTTCGAAAGGAACGCCCGACAGCTCGGGGCGATCGTGGGTGGCGGAGGCCGGCAAATGGGGCCCTTTGACGTGGGAGAAGTTGCATCCTCCGCGCTCCATCAGCGAGCCACCTTCCACGAGGCGTGACACACCATCGCCTTGCAGCTTTTCACCCGGAGGGCGTGTCCAGGCATCGCGCAGGAAAGGCTTCGTCTCGAGGCTTTGAACTGAGTCGATGATGCGCTCTTGCAAGCCGAGCAGGTACTGTCTGACGATGAGGGTGTCCATGAGAGAGACTTCAGTGCTTGATGCCGCGGTGCCCGATGTCACGCCGGTACTGCGCGCCTTCGAATCGAATGCTGTTCAGCGTATCGTAAGCACGCTGCTGAGCTTGCTTGACTGTGTCGCCCAGAGAGGTCACGCACAACACCCGCCCACCCGAGGTCAGTAGCTGACGATCCACCAGATTGGTGCCCGCGTGAAAGACCACCACATCAGGTGATTCGGCCGGCAGGTTGGTGACAACGTCACCTCGTCGCGGGTTCAGAGGGTAACCGGCTGCGGCCATCACAACACCCAGCGAGACGCGGCGATCCCATTCGAGCTCGACTTGATCGAGGCGGCCACTGGTGGCCGCCATGAGCACATCAAACAAATCGCTCTTGAGGCGCATCATGATGGGCTGAGTTTCGGGATCGCCCATGCGGCAGTTGAATTCCACGGTGTGGGGCTGCCCCTGGGCATCAATCATCAAGCCGGCGTAGAGAAAGCCGGTGTAGTTGATGCCGTCTTGAGCCATGCCAGCGATTGTGGGCAGAATGATTTCATGCATGACGCGGGCATGCACATTGGGCGTGACCACCGGCGCAGGTGAGTAGGCTCCCATGCCACCGGTATTGGGCCCCTGGTCAGCATCTTGCAGGCGTTTATGGTCTTGGCTGGTGGCCAAAGAAACCACATTCTTGCCATCACAGAGCACGATGAAACTGGCTTCTTCGCCTTGCAAAAATGATTCGATCACTACGCGCGGCAAGGCATTGCCATCAGCGCCGGCGTTGTGTTGAACACCGAGCTTGTTGGCCTCGGCGTCGGTGGCCAGCATCCACTCGATGGCCTCGTGGGCCTGCGCCAGGTCGGCGGCCACCACCACGCCTTTGCCAGCAGCCAGGCCATCGGCCTTGATGACGATGGGGGCGCCGTGGGTGTCCACGTAGGCGTGGGCTGCCGCGGCGTCGGTGAAGGTGGCGTAAGCCGCCG
>CANHBY010000106.1 GCA_947458895.1 Burkholderiales bacterium
CTTGCTCTACCTCAAGCACAGCTTCAACCTCAGCGATGAGGAGGTCTGCTCCCGTTGGAGCGAGAACGTGCTGTGGCAATTTTTCAGCGGCATGGATTACTACGAGCATCGTTTGCCCTGCGACCCCACACAAATCGGCCGCTTCAGGCAAGCCCTGTAGTGAAGAAGTGTCGGTCTTCGCAGACTTGCAGCGTCAGACCGGCTTCCTCGACACAGGTCTTGAGTTGCTGGAACACGCGCCAATCGCCCGGCGCGGTCATCACCACACGCTGCGGCGCTAGCTCTGCCAGATCGGCCTGCAACTTGGCCCCGAGGCTGCCCAGATCTGCGGCAGCGCTGGTATCGTCGAGCCGGTGATAGAAAAGCGGTCGGCCCGCGTCGCGCAGCGCCTGCGCAAAGTGACGCATGGCGCTCAAAAACAAGGTGATGCGCTGCTTGCTTGACCAGACGTGGGTGGACTCTTCCTGGGCTTCGGCCATCCACACAGCGTCTTGTGCGGCGTCAAACCCGTCAAAAGCTGCTGCTTCCATGTCGAGCTGATCTCCCAGCACCAAGATCAGATGTCTTATGTGATGCATGGTGGCCTTCAAGGGTGGTGCTTGTGATGGGCACTGTGCGTGAAGGTGGCGATGTAGTTAACCTGCGTGTCCTTGCACCACGAGGCTTTGTGCACAAGCGGCACATAGCGCATGCCGCGCAGATCCCTTATCTGCAAGTTTGAGGCAACCAAAGCAGAACTCAACTCTTCGGGACGTACAAACATCGACCACTGGTGGGTGCCGCGCGGCAGAACCCGCAGCAGGTATTCGGCTCCGATGATGGCAACTACAAAGCTCTTGAAGGTACGGTCGATGGTGTAGACAAACAGCATGCCGCCTGGTGCCAGGCAGGCAGCGGCAGTGGCCAAAAATGCGGGCACGTCGCTCACGTGCTCGACCACCTCAAGCGCTAGCACCACATCAAAACGTTCTTGTGACGAAAGTATCTCGCTTGGCTCGCCCAGCCGATAGTCAACCGTGACGTTCTGCGATTGAGCGTGCAGGCGAGCAGCGGCGATATTACCCGGTGAAGCGTCCACTCCCACTACCTGCGCCCCCAGGCGAGCCAGCGCTTCTGACAGCAAGCCGCCGCCGCATCCCACGTCCAAAATGCGCAGCCCGCTCAGCTCGTTAGCGGGGTCTCGTCCCAAGTGCGAGGCGATTTGAGCGACCACGTAGTCCAGCCGCAAGATGTTGACAACGTGTAGGGGCCGCATCGGCCCACGGCTGTCCCACCAGGTTGTACTCAAGCGGTTAAAGCGTTCGATTTCGGGTGCGATGGCGGTCATGCATGTGTCACTCAAATGTGGCGGATCAATGCCACCGCAGCGCTTGAGCCAGCGCCCACCATGGGGCACCAGGCGCGCAGCACCCAACCTGATTGACCGGAGCCGCGTTGCGGTGAGCAACTTCGTCAGCCTGGCAATCGAGCAGGGTCTGGCGAAGATCACTGAGTGCAGGCTGCGAGGCCAGCGCACGCACCTGCTCTTCGTAGTGGAGGTCGACAAAGGTCTCTACGGCCTCGATCGTTGCGTAAACCGCCTTAGGGCCGAACAGTGCAGGCAGAGCGCCGGTGAGAAACCCTGCCAATCGCCACAATGACAACAGGCGGCTGTGTCGCGAAGAAGGTAGCCAAGCCGAGATGAGGCACAGATGCTTTTGTTCCGTGACCAAGTGATGCTCAGCAAAGGCCCGTAAAGCGGGATTGCGCGCAAATTGCAGCACTCCTTGATAAATACAGACCGCGCCTACCTCGCCTGCGTGGTCGGTCCGCAGATTAACAAACACCCAGGCAGGAAGGTTGTCTCCTGGAAGGAGCAGCGCGCAACCGGGGCTAACGCTTTGGACTCGGCCCGAACCTGTTAGAGGCATGGCGGCCGAGTCAGCCACCATCAGCCTTTTTTGACATAAGCATTGCACCAGCCTTTGCCGGCAACTTGCTTACCGGCAAACAACGGGCAACCACCCCAGGCATCGCTGGATTTGCCCTGGTACAAGGCGCAGTTAGTGCAAATCTGGCCAGCGGCGTATTTGGGGAACTTTTTGGTGTCGGTCTTGGTGGCCTCTGCCACATAGCCCAAGGCCACAGACTGTGGATCTTTTTCGTCAAGTTTTGTCTGGGCACGGGCGGATGTGGCCAAAAGCGTTGTGCCTGCGGCCAGCGTCATGAAAAAGGTGCGTCGATTGTTGTTCATGGGAATCCCGTTTTAAAACAAGCCAGGTAAATTTCAAGGAAGCGTCAAGGGCTTGCTTTCTTGGCGCTTGAAGACGTCAACAAATTCGGCGTCTTCCCATCTGAAGCTTTACTGAACCAAGATTGAATTTGGCTGCCTCAAAAAAGACTATATTTACATATTGAGTCGCATTTGAGTTTATCTTAACTCAAGAAAGCCTTGCACAAGCTGGTTTCCCTGAAAAATAGGAGCATAATCTAACTCATAACCAACTCAAGCATTTGGCAATGATCTCCACCAAGATTGGTTTTCAACCGCACGCACCGCAGCCAAACATGATGCAGCCGACCTTTAGAATCGGTGCGGTTGCGCGCATTGCGGGCATGCCCGTGGCGACTTTGCGCATTTGGGAGCAGCGCTACCAGGCGGTACGCCCGATCACCGCAGCATCTGGACACCGGCTTTACTCGTCGGCAGATGTTGAGCGAGCCACCTTGCTGCGCCGACTGACCGCGCAGGGCCATGCAATCAGCCTGCTGGCGGCACTCGAGACTGGACAGTTGCGCGAGATGATGCACGCGTCTGAAGTGGCCATAACAGCCAACCGGCCTAGAGCACAAAAGCAGTCACCCATGAGGGCTGTCGTGGTGGGGCAGGCCTTGGCGCGCCGACTGCAACGCTTGATCGATCGCCAGCCCTTGGGAGCAGCGCCGCAGATGGTGGCGGTCTTTGATTCATTGGTCGAAGCAGCCGAAGCCGCGAAACATTCTGCCAATCCCGCCGTCGACCTGCTGCTGTGGCAGGCCGCAAGTTTGCAGCCTAACGCAAGGCACGAACTGCGCGTTGCCCAGGACGCCTGGCGAGCCCCTGCTGCGGCAGTGGTGTACCGCTTTTCCAGTGCCGCTGGACGAGCGGAGTTAGCCCGTGCCGGGGCCGCAGTCTTGTACGAACCCGCAGATGACGATTCATTGGGTCAGTGGCTGGCAACCTTGCATCGCTCCGAGACGCCGACGGATGAGATCGTCACAGCCCCCGACCTGACGATTCCCAGTGCAAAAACCCTTACACAACAAACCATATTACCTCCCCGGTTTGGCGATGCTGCATTGACACAATTTGCGGGGCTCTCGTCAGCAATGGCTTGTGAGTGCCCCAGCCACTTGGCAGAGTTACTGCTGCAAGTTTCCTACTTTGAAACATACAGCGGCGAGTGCGCCAACAGGAGCGCAGCCGACGAGCAATTGCACGCTTACTTGCGGCAGGTTGCTGGTACCGCGCGCATGCTGTTCGAAAAAGCGCTCGAGCAAGTAGCCATCGCTGAAGGCCTGCCCCTGCCCCTGCCGCGGGTCCCCACGGCCTCTTTACTTTGAGGTGTTCGGTATGTCCCACTCATTAGCAATACTGTCCACGGCGCTCTTGTTCGGCGGTATGACGCTGTACTCCTTTGGCTTTGCCGCTTTTTTATTCAAACCACTGCCAGCGCCTGCGGCTGGCGCTACGCTGCGCCTTGCGTTTCCCGCCACGTCACAGTAGTTGACACCTTCATATTCAAAGGGGCTATGTCTTTAAAACAAAGTCATATCTCAGCCCCGATGCTGTGGATTGCCTTTAAACCGAATACGGCCCATCAAATGGGGCTTAATAATTTAGACCTGCCCCCTTTTTATGTTCAGGTCTCAGCGTGCCGCGTAGCACCTGTGACCAAAGGAGTCGATCAAGAGGTGCACAACTTTCGGCACAGCCTGCGCACCGCAGACCTCGTCTTTCAGCGCTGTGTGGCGCTGATTGCCATGAACTGCGCCACATCTTGGGTTGTTGAGGCAGATTGACGAGCGTGTTTCTCATCGCGATACTGTTCATTGTTGCGATGCCGCAATTGTTTTTGTTGTGCAGGGCGTGACTTCGCATTGCGATAAAAAACATCCAAGTTGTTGATCTTTAAGGTGTTTGAATTTGGTCTTATATAAGACATAAGTCTTCTCAGTGGTGCTGTTCCTCGCTATGCTTTCTTCAACCGCTCACTCACTTTCCACACCAGGAGCCAGCATGAACCCCATGAACCGTGATCAACAAGCCGCAGCCCTCGAAAAAGATTGGGCTGAAAATCCCCGCTGGAAGGGCATCACCCGCACCTACAGCGCCGCCGATGTGGTGCGTCTGCGGGGCTCAGTTCAAATTGAACACACCTTGGCCAAGCGAGGGTCCGAAAAGCTTTGGAACCTCCTTCATACCGAGCCCTTCGTCAATGCCCTGGGCGCACTGACTGGCAACCAGGCCATGCAGCAAGTCAAGGCTGGCCTCAAGGCGATTTATCTCAGCGGCTGGCAAGTGGCCGGTGACGCCAACGTGGCTGGCGAGATGTACCCTGATCAGTCGCTCTACCCGGCCAACTCGGTGCCGTCTGTGGTTCGCCGCATCAACAACACGTTTCAGCGCGCTGACCAAATTCAATGGTCTGAGGGTAAAAACGACACCGATTTTTTTGCGCCGATTGTGGCTGATGCCGAGGCCGGTTTTGGTGGTGTTCTCAACGCCTTCGAGTTGATGAAATCCATGATTGATGCAGGCGCATCAGGCGTGCACTTCGAGGACCAATTGGCTTCCGTCAAGAAGTGTGGCCACATGGGCGGCAAGGTTCTGGTGCCTACCCGCGAGGCGGTTGCCAAGTTGGTGGCTGCGCGCCTGGCAGCCGATGTGATGGGTGTGCCCACCCTTGTGGTGGCCCGTACCGATGCCGAGGCGGCTGACCTGGTCACCAGCGACATTGATGACAACGACAAATCCTTCACCACCGGTGAGCGCACCGTTGAGGGCTTCTATCGCACCCGCAACGGCCTTGAGCAAGCCATCAGCCGTGGCTTGGCCTACGCTCCCTACGCCGACATGGTGTGGTGTGAAACCGGCAAGCCCGACCTGGCTTTTGCCAAGGCATTTGCTGAGGCTATTCGCGCCAAGTTCCCCGGCAAAATGCTCGCCTACAACTGCTCTCCCAGCTTTAACTGGAAGAAAAACCTGGACGATGCCACCATCGCCAAGTTCCAGCGTGAGCTGGGCGCCATGGGCTACAAATTCCAGTTCATCACGCTGGCGGGCTTCCACAGCCTGAACTACAGCATGTTCGACCTGGCTTACGGCTACGCTCGCCAAAACATGTCGGCTTTTGTGGAACTGCAAGAGCGCGAATTTGCTGCGGCTGAAAAGGGCTTCACCGCTGTCAAGCACCAGCGCGAAGTGGGAACGGGTTATTTTGATGCCGTCACCACCACCATCGAGCGCGATGCCTCCACCGCTGCGCTCAAGGGCTCTACCGAGGACGAACAGTTCTTCGATAAGCACCATTGATCTTGAACATGCCCCACTCACCCTCGTCATCAGGGGGTGGGTGGGGGCCTGTCGATCTAGGCTCGAGACGGATAGGACTCGGACCAAATTTAAAAGACGTGTGAGGATGGGTCATACCGGCAAGCCAGTCAACGTTTGGCTTCACGGATTGATGCTGCCTTCAAACGGCCGATTTTCGTAGCGGCGCCACGCCGCTTCCCAGCCCCCACATTCAGGGGCCTGCTGCTTGCCGCCCGAAGGGATCCCAGGTGAGAATACTCGGTTAAGTCAATGCTACCTCCGGCCTCAGGCCGCACGGTGTCCATTGAGTTGTGGGCCCGTTGTTTGCCGGAGAAGCGAAGTCATGGCTGGAGTCAAAGTAGATCAATTCGCGCCCCCCAAAGGTGGTTC
>CANHBY010000107.1 GCA_947458895.1 Burkholderiales bacterium
CTTGAGGCCCTCGAGGTTGATGGTGCGAGCTTGGGCTGGGTTGCCGGAGACCATGGCGTAAGGAGGAACGTCCTGGACCAGGATGGTGCCCATGCCGGTCATGGCGTGCGCGCCGATTTTCACGAACTGATGTACCGCCGTATACGCCCCCAAAATCACCCAATCGCCCACATGCACATGGCCGGCGATCTGGGCGTTGTTGGCGAAGATGGTTTTGTTGCCCACCTGGCAATCGTGAGCCAAGTGGGTGTAGGCCATCATCCAGTTGTCGTCGCCGAGCCGGGTTATGCCACCATCTTGCACCGTACCCAGGTTGAAGGTACAGAACTCACGAATGGTGTTGCGATCGCCAATGATCAGCTCGGTGGGCTCGCCAGCATATTTCTTGTCTTGGGGAATGCCGCCCAGCGAGCTGAATTGCAAAATGCGATTGTCGCGGCCGATGGTGGTACGGCCCTCGATGACGCAATGGGGGCCAATGGTGGTGCCCTCACCGATTCGAACGTGGGAGCCGATGACCGTGTAGGGGCCGACCGTGACGTTCTCGCCCAGCTCAGCGCCGGGTTCGATAACAGCCGTAGGATGGATGAGAGCCATGAAGTATTTTGCTCAGTGAATCGATCAAGTACAGGGTAGGCTGGCGGGCTTGCACGCCAGCCTCTGGAACAACCCGACTCAGGCGATGGTGCGCATGGTGCACATGAGCTCGGCTTGAACCGCCAGCTCCTCACCCACCAAGGCCTTGGCGCCAAACTTGAAGATACCGGCCTTCATGCGGTCAAGCGTCACTTCAAGGCGAAGCTGATCGCCAGGCTCCACAGGGCGCTTGAAGCGAGCCCCATCAATGCCAGCAAAGTAATACACGGTTTTGTCGTCAGGCTCCACGCCCAGGGTTTCGAAAGCCAACAACGCGGCGGCTTGGGCCAAGGCTTCGAGCATGAGAACACCAGGCATGACAGGGCGGTGTGGAAAATGGCCGTTGAAAAAAGGCTCATTGATCGTCACGTTTTTCAGAGCGGTGATGTGCTTCCCTTTTTCCAGGTTGAGCACACGATCGACCAGCAAAATCGGGTAACGATGTGGAAGTTTTTTTAGAATTTGATGGATATCCAGCGTCATGGTGTTTTCTTTTCAAGGGCGCGCACGCGGTCGCGCAAGGCATGAAGCTGCTTCAAAGTGGCAGCATTTTTTTCCCAGCTCGCATTGTCGTCGATGGGGAACACGCCGCTGTACTGCCCAGGCTGAAGCAATGAGCGCATCACCACACTGGCCGCAGAAATGTGGACGTTGTCAGCCAGCTTCAAATGGCCCAACACCACGGCACCCCCACCTACCGTGCAATGAGCCCCAATGACCGCGCTGCCCGCCACCCCCACACACCCTGCCATGGCAGTGTGGGGCCCGATGTGAACGTTGTGGCCAATTTGAATGAGGTTGTCGAGTTTGACACCGGTTTCAATCACGGTGTCTTCCAGCGCGCCGCGGTCGATGCAGGTGTTGGCGCCGATCTCCACATGGTCACCGATTCGCACTGCACCGAGCTGCTCGATTTTTTCCCAGCCTGCATGCCCGGTTTCGGATTTTCGGGGGGCGAAGCCAAAGCCGTCTGCACCGATCACGACCCCGCTGTGCACGAGGCAATGGCTGCCGATTTGGCAATCAATCCCAACCACAACCTGGGGTGCCAGGCGTGTCATGCTGCCGATCACAGCGCGCTGCCCCACAAATGATTGAGCCCCCACCGAGGCGCCCTCATGGAGAACAGCACCGGCTTCGATCACCGCCAGCGCACCCACATGCACGTTTTCAGCCAATTGGGCCGTGGGGTCAACCACCGCGCTCGGATGCACGCCAACGGGTTGCGCCGAGCGAGTATGCCGAGCCCACCACTGGGTGAGCCGGGCGAAGTAAAGGTAGGGGTCAGGGCAGATGATGGCCGCACCTCTGGCCATGGCCAAGTCGCGGTGGGCAGGCGACACAATGACGCAGCCCGCCTTGCAACCCTCGAGCTGAGCGGCGTAGCGAGGGTTTGACAGGAACGACAAGCTCTGCTCATCGGCTCCTTCAAGCGGTGAAAGCCTCGATACGCGCAGGCCCTCTGAGGCCACCAGCTCACCGCCCAGATCGGCGACGATTTCAGCCAGGGTGAACGACGAGCCCTTCATCTGCCGGCCAGATTACTTGGCCGCACCGTTGAGGGCTTTGATGACCTTGTCGGTGATGTCAACCCGGGGGCCGGCAAACACGGCTTCTTGAAGAATCAGGTCGTACTTTTCAGATTCGAAAATCTGCTTGATGACCTTATTGGCCCGATCGACCAATTGAGCCAATTCTTCATTTTTTCGCTGGTTGAGGTCTTCTTGAAATTCACGACGTTTGCGCTGGAAATCGCGGTCTTGATCGACCAACTCCCGCTGGCGGCGACTGCGCTCGGCCTCGGACAAAGTGGGCGCTTCTTTTTCCAGCTTATCGCTAATAGTTTTGAGCCTGGCAGCCAAATCATCGAGGTCTTTTTCGCGTTTGACACGCTCCGTGTCGAGCTTGGCCTGGGCGGCTTTGGCGGGGGTGGCCTCGCGCAGCACACGCTCACTGTTGACGTAGCCAATTTTGAGCTCGTCGGCATAGGCCGCAGCCATCGAAGTCAACACCAGTGCTGAAGCAAAAAATGTCTTCTGAAAATATGTATTCATCAAAATCCCGTCCCGATCTGGAATTGAACCCGTTGAATTCTATCCCTTGTCTCTTTGCGAATCGGAGTACCAATGCTGAGTTTCAATGGCCCCACGGGCGAAATCCAACTCAAACCCAAACCCGCCGATGCTCGCAAACTCTTGAGCGTGAGGGCTTCCTGCTCACCCCATACATTGCCCATATCAAGGTAGGTAAACCAGCGCAAGGTGCGGTCGTTACCGGTTCCGGCCAAAGGCAGGTACAACTCACCGTTCAGGTTCAGACGACGATTACCACCCAGGTAGGCTCCCGTGGTTGAATCCCAAACACCCAAGGAACCCTGATCAAACGCGCGAACGGTGCCCAGGCCACCACCGAAGAAGTTCTTGAAGAGGGGGTAAGGCCGCCCACTCAGGCCCCTGCCCACACCGACTTCTGCATTGATCGCAAAAGTTGTTTGTCGGGTTACGGCAAAATATTGTTGAAACTGATAGTTGGTTCGCAGGAAACGGGAGTCACCCGCAACACTCCAGTCCACGTTGACACGCTGATATCGGCCAGTGGTCGGCACGATAGCGCTGTCACGGCCATCGCGGGTCCAGCCGAGGCTCAAAGGGACTGAATCACTCTGCGCGCCGAACTGGTCTCGGTAAAGCCGATAAGCGGCTGGCAACCCTAATTCGCCGCGGATGTCGGTTTGTTCGTAACCCACGCCAAAAAATACCGTGTCGAGCTCGCTGAATGGCACACCAAAGCGCACAGATGCGCCAGGTGTAATGAGCTTGTAATCTTCGCCCTGGCTGTTAACGGGTTGGTTGGTGCGGTAGTAAACATCGAGCGCACGAGACACCCCGTCCGTCGTGAAGTAGGGGTCTACGGTGCTGAGCACCACGGTACGTTGAGACTTGCTGGTGTTGAGATCGATACCCAAATAATTGCCAGAGCCAAAAACGTTTTCTTTCTTGATACCGGCGGTGATGGAAATTTTGTCGGCGGTTGAATACCCCGCACCCAAGAGGAGGTTGCCGGTGGGCTTTTCCTGAACACGAATGGTGAGGTCGACCTGGTCTGCTGAACCGGGCACCTCGGTTGTTTCAACACCGACATCACTGAAGAAGCCCAGCCGGTCCACACGATCACGAGAAAGCCGGATTTTGTTGCCGTCATACCAAGACGATTCAAACTGCCGAAACTCGCGGCGCACCACTTCATCGCGCGTCACAGAGTTCCCTGCCACATTGATTCGTCGTACATAAACACGACGCTGCAGATCAGAGCTCAAGGTCAGAACGACCTGCCCTGCAGCACGATCAATTTCAGGTCGGGCATCAACCCTCGCAAAGGCATACCCAAACGAGCCAAAGCGGTCACTGAACGCTTTGGTGGTTTCAGCCACCGTTTCAGCCTTGTAGGGCTGCCCTGGCTTGATCTTCACAAGCGCCTTGAATTCCTCTTCCTTGCCGAGGTAATCGCCCTCGAGCTTGACCTGCGTGACCGTGTAGGGCGGCCCCTCCTTGATGTTCAAGGTGATCACGATGTCCTGCTTGTCGGGCGAAATGGCGACCTGGGTAGATTCGATGGCGAACTCGAGGTAACCCCGGTCCAGGTAATACGCGCGCAGTGTTTCCAAGTCGGCATTCAGCTTGGCACGCGAATAGCGGTCTGCCTTGGTGTACCAATTCATCAGCCCACCATCGTTGAGGTCCATCAGGCCCTTGAGGCTGCGCTCAGAGAAAACCTTGTTGCCGACAAAACGAATGTCCTTGATGCGCGAGACGCCTCCTTCACTGATGGTGAACACCAGATTGACGCGGTTGCGCTCTTGGGGGGTCACTGTGGTGACGACCTCGACGGCGTACATGCTGCGGCTCAGGTATTGCCGCTTGAGCTCTTGCTCTGCGCGATCAGCCAGGGCTTTGTCGAAGGGCTGCCCCTCACCGATGCCGAAGTCTTTCAGGGACTTCAGGAGTGGGTCTCTCTCGAATTCCTTGAGGCCTGAAAAATCGATGTTCGCAATCACGGAGCGTTCATCCACGATCACCACGACCACACCCTTTTCAACCTCGATGCGCACATCACGGAAGAGGCCAGTGGCAAACAACGCTCGCAACGCCGAGGCGGCCTTTTCATCGTTGTAAGTGTCGCCAATGCGAAACGGTAGCGACGCGAAGACGGTACCGGCGTCAGTGCGCTGGAGGCCCTCAATTCGAATGTCTTTGAGTTTGAAGGGCTCCACGGCCCACGCTGAAGCTTGCAAAGCGCCCACTAAAACCATCGAAGACAGCATGCAGCGGAACACAGTTGATTGAGAAGGCATGCGCAAAACGGGCCTGGTGCCGAAAAAGGAAGGGGAAATCAGTGAAGGCCCAGAAGGCGAGTCACATCGTTGAACAGGGCGAGCGACATGAGCAGAAACAAAATGATCAGGCCAACTCTTTGCAGCCGCCCCAACCACAACTCAGGGACAGGCCGCCCTGTGAGGGCTTCAAAAAGATAATACATCAGGTGCCCGCCATCGAGGATCGGCAGCGGGAGCAGGTTGAACACACCCAAGCCCACACTGAGCACAGCCAAAAACCCCAGGTAGGCTGTCAGGCCCATTCGCGCCGATTGGCCGGCGTAGTCGGCGATGGAGAGCGTGCCGGAGAGATTCTTGATGGATGCCTCACCCACCACCATCCGGCCCAACATCGTGAGCGTCAGTGCCGACTGGTCCCAGGTGTTTTGCACCGCTTGCTGCAGCGATTCGAGCGGGCCGTAACGCACCCAAACCATCTCTGGCGCAGTTCCCAAATACACCGAGACTCTGGCCACCTTGGAGCGTGGGTCAAGTACGGGAGTGATGCTCAGGGTGAGGGTTTGCAAGCCCCGTTGAACGTGCCACACCATCGGCCCTGCATCAACCCCATGCGCTCGAATCAACGACTCCAGCTGGGCTGCATCGACCACAGGCACCTCGCCGACCCTCAAGATGCGATCACCTACCTGCAGCCCTGCTCGAGCCGCAGGCCCATCGGGTACGGCAGCCGCCACGGCATCTCGCCAGACGCTGACCCCCAACTTGCGCATCGCTGCCGAATCAAGCTCCTGATCCTCGAACTCGTGCGCATCGATCAACACGGTTCGCTCTGCCCTGCCGGAGGCATCAGTCACGCGAAGCTGAAAAACGTTGGGGCGCAATATGGCCTGGGTCACGCGCCAATTGAGATCGATCATCGACATGACGGGCTCCCATTGGAAGCCATCTACCGAGACCTCTCGCACC
>CANHBY010000108.1 GCA_947458895.1 Burkholderiales bacterium
AGTCGTCGGCTGCAAATCAGCCGCAGCGCCCCATTTTTCACCGTCTTTTTGGCCCATAGCTGAGCTATGGGCCTGCAAACCCGGCAAAAACTGGCCTCGCTGGGGCTGATTTTCGCTTTCGACGCCCCAAGTCCGACAGGCTGCTAGGGCGTGAATTTGGGATTGGAGATCGGCCAAAGCTCTGCGATAAGGCCGAGGGTCGAAACCTGGCACAGACACATCCACAAAGCGCAAGCGCCTGTTGGGGTCCAGGTCACGCAACGCACTGACTTCATGTTGCCACCGTTCGCCTTGACCGTCGTACAACAACGTCAAGGCACAGGGCGACTGTGTGACAAAGGATGGTTCAGGTGGTTTCATGGCTTCGTGAAAGCAGTTGGAGGAAGCGCATAAACATCCGCCCCAGAGGTGGCGAGGCAGCTCAGGCGCTTCACCTAACGAGAAAACATCTTATGCCCCGAAAGGCCACCCGCCTAATGATCGAAGGCAACAGTGGGCGGTGCCGTCGCAATCCAGCCCTCGAGCGGATCCACATGGACTGGCAGACCATGCCGCTCTTGCCCGCAGGCCCAGGCGGCTTGCAACAAACACAGCACCGCATCCAGCTTATCTGCGCGGCCCTCGTGAACCAGTTGATCGTGCTGCGCATGGCTCAACCTCAAGCGCAGTCCAAGGCGGGTTCGGCCCTGCACCAAGGCCTCAATGAGGTCCTTGCGAGCCATGAGTCGATCGAGAGTGTGTTTGGCCAGGTCATCGCTTTTGTACGAGCGGGTGCCCAAGACCTCGCGCGCGAGCATCCCCGGGTAGCCCTCCAGGGCAATCCGAGATTCATCACCTGCGTGCAATCCGGGCAAATCCACGCCAGCCGCCAACAACCAAGGCATGCCAGCATGCAGCATGTAAGCCACCGGTGGGTTGACCCACTTCATGGAGGGCGAGGAGCCTGCGGGTTTGTCGCAGGCCCGGTGGGCAAACTTTTGCCCGGTAGGGCGAGCGTTGCAAAAAGCTGCGAAGGTGTCGCGAATTTCCTGCCGGCTCAAGGCGGAGTAGTGCGCCATGAGAGCGCGCCACTCTCGCGGCCAGCCAAGCACCTCGACCAGCTCTCGAGGCAGCCCAAACGGCAAGTCAAAAGCGCCAAACCATGACCCAGGCTCAGCCAGCCAGTGCCCCCAAGCAGCCAGGCTTTCGAAGCTCAACAAGCGCTGCAGGCTGACCACGACGCCGCGCCGCTCACCAACCGCCACCACAATCGGTTTCTTTTGGGAGGGGCTACTGGAGAAGTCGGTACCGATGAGCTGAAGTGGGGTGGGCGATGGCATGTCAGCATTGTGGCGCCAAGGCAAACAAATCCGTGACTCACTCCATAGGCTGCATTTCTGGCTCCTATTACACACTCGACCACGGCTGAGACTTCACAAAGCACAATCAGTAGCGACCTGAGCGACCCGCCACACGCAAGTAAACATAAGCCAGCCAGGCCACTACCGCCCTTCGCCAGGCGCCATACCAAAGCGGCAGGGAACTCTTGACATCCACCTCATGAGATACAGCCACGGCTTCATCGATGCGCTTGGCAAGCTCTGCGTTGAAAATGGGGTCTCGAACAATCACATTGGCTTCGAGATTCAGCAGCAAGGACAAGGGGTCAATATTGCTGCTGCCCACAGTCGCCCAGCGCTCATCTACCAAAGCCACCTTGGCATGCAAAAAGGCAGGCACATATTCGAAAATTCGAATGCCCCGAGATTGCAACTCGGCATAGAGTGCGGAGGCCGCAAAGCGTGCTAGTTGGTAGTCTGCCTTTCCTTGCAGCACCAGGCGCACCTTCACGCCACGCTGCGCGGCCTGCACCAAAGCACGCCGAAACGCCCTGCCAGGGTAAAAATAGGGGCACATTAAGTCCACCCGGCTTTGGGCCTGGCGAATGGCCGCGATGTAATGGCGCTCAATGGTGCGGCGCTGGCGCAGGTTGTCTCGCACCACAAAAGCAGCGAGCATGGGCGCCGCCGCGATACTCTGTGGGCGGCCCTTCAAGCCGGAAGGCATGCGCAATCTTTTCAGGATGTGACGCAGCCGCGCAATGGGGTTCGCAGCTTGGGCCACCGCGGCGACCTCCTCGCGCAACTCCTGCCGCAACAAAGAGCGCGTCCACAAAGCACGTGCTGCTTGGCGCACACTCCCCACCACCGGCCCCACGACACGCACCGAGAAGTCGAGCCTGGCTTGTTCACTCCAGCCGTGACGAAGGTCAAATCGGTCATCAATGAGATTGACGCCTCCCACAAAAGCCACCTCTTCATCCACCACACACAGCTTTTGGTGCATGCGACGCAGTTGGCCTGGCTGCAACCAACTCCACCAACGGTGCATGGGGCGAAACACCGCGAGTACCACCCCATGGGCGTCGCACTCCTGCCGAAGTTCGGTCAATGCGGCATTGGTGCCAAACCCGTCGACCAAAAGCCGGGTGCAAATACCCCGGCGCGCAGCAGCGAACAAGGCATTGAGCACGGCTCGCGCAGCAGGGTCATCGTGAAAAATATAGGTAGCAACCCAGACCTCGTGGCGCGCTTGGTCAATGGCCCTCACCATGGCTGGAAACAGTTCATCGCCCCCTTGGAGCAACTGCACCTGGTTGCCTCCGCTGAATAGACCCAAAGTCGCGGACAAGGAGGCCACACCATCGGACTTATTGGAGGTTTGCATCAATGTATTTGAGCCCTGACACGACACTAGCGCAGGCGAAGGAATTTCTGTTGGGGAGTTTAGAGCCGTAATGCTTATTAGGCGAGTACAGCGAGTACAACCACCGCACAGACTCGTCTGCGCCGCAGCCAACTCCCTTGCGCTGAAGCCAGACTGAGTCTTTCAAAGTGGCCCCGATTCGGGTTAACCTCAGGGGTTTGAAAATTCTGTGGCCTTTCAAAGGTTTTCCGCCATGACTTCCCGCATCAGCCTGACCCGATACTTGGTTGAACAACAACGCCATCACGGCCTCATTCCCTCACAACTTCGGCTGCTGATTGAGGTGGTGGCCAGAGCCTGCAAACGCATCAGCATCAGCGTCAACAAGGGCGCCCTGGGCGATATCCTGGGCACCGCGCAAACCGAGAACGTGCAGGGTGAAGTCCAAAAGAAGCTCGACATCATCGCCAATGAGGTACTGATCGAGGCCAACGAATGGGGCGGCCACCTCGCCGCCATGGCCAGCGAGGAAATGGAGGGGATCTACGTGGTGCCCAACCGATTCCCCCAAGGCGAATACCTGCTGATGTTTGACCCCCTCGACGGGTCCAGCAACATCGACGTCAATGTCAGCATCGGCACGATTTTCTCGGTGTTGAAAAAAGCGGACAACGGTGAAGGTGTGAGCGAAACCGACTTCCTGCAGCCCGGCACACAGCAGGTCGCTGCAGGCTACTGTGTGTATGGCCCCCAAACCACCTTGGTGCTGACGGTAGGCCACGGCGTCGCCATGTTCACACTTGATCGCGAACAAGGCTCCTGGGTGCTGACCCAAGACGAAGTAACAATCCCCGCTGACACCAAAGAATTTGCCATCAACATGAGCAACACGCGCCACTGGGCCCCGCCGGTGAAGCACTACATCGATGAATGCCTAGCAGGCAAGGAAGGCCCGCGCGGCAAAGACTTCAACATGCGCTGGGTGGCCAGCATGGTGGCCGATGTCCATCGCATTCTCACACGCGGCGGCATTTTCATGTACCCCTGGGACAAGCGTGAGCCCGAGAAGCCCGGCAAGCTGCGCCTGATGTACGAAGCCAATCCGATGTCCTTTCTGATCGAACAAGCCGGTGGCGCCTCGACCAACGGCAAACAGCGCATCATGGACATCGTGCCCAAAAAACTGCACGAGCGCGTGAGCGTGGTGCTAGGCTCCAAGAATGAGGTGGAGCGGGTTACCAGCTATCACCTCGAAGAAAACAACTGAGCCCCACTCTGCTGCAGTGCCGCAGCAGCTATAATTTTCCTCTTCGCCGGTGTAGCTCAGTTGGTAGAGCAGCTCATTCGTAATGAGAAGGTCGGGGGTTCGACTCCTCTCTCCGGCACCAGTTCAAAAAGGCCCGACTCGCTCGGGCCTTTTTCATGTTCGTCCCCCCCTCCCCCTCACACCAGTAGGTCGGAATCGGATCAGGGGAGCAAACATCGGACCGCATCGAAGTTTTGTGTCGGGGGCCGGGATTCGGTTGAGGTGAAAACTGCGCACCTTGAGTCCACCCATCCGCTTCAAGCCAAGGTTCAGAGGCCGCCACGTCCTGGTTATCCACAAAAATCGTGGACAAGGCTGTGGACATCCGTCGGAGAACCCCGATGGATGGATCTGCGAGCCGCATTCACCGAGCGGCCGGAGCGAACCTCAGCACCTATACAGCACCAGAAGCAACAGATAAAATGAGAGCCCTTACTCAGGATTGAGCTTTTTCTGGCGTTGGTTGGAACGCGATTCGCTCCAGGCCTGACGAAAATTCAATCCAACGCACACACCACCCCCATCCTTCGCAAGATGGGTGGCCTGGGCCAAAGCTCACGGAGCTCGCAGGTCAAGCGTGGGACTGTCGCTTCCAGCTTTTTGAATTTTCGCCGCTCACCGACATAAAGTAGTACCCCACATGGCAATCACTTCGGCATCATCCGCTCCCCCAGCCTCCCCTGACACGACCACATCCACGAGTACGAACTCGTCAGAAATCCTGGCCTCGTGGGTGCACCTCTTCCAAGCCCTGCAGACTAACCAAAAATGGCTGGACCTTGACGGCAACGGCCTGCTGAGCCGGAAGGAATTCAACAGCCGCAAAGCTTTTGATGCCATCAGCAAGACCGATCAGCAAGCACTGGCCCAGCTCGATGACAGCGCTTTTGAGGCCATCGGTTTGGCCGATGCTTCGCAGGCTGATGGGGGCATTGATCTGCGGCAAGGGCCGGCCGTCGCACTCAAACTGCAAACCGATGCGGCGCTGATGCCGGGGGCAAGCCAGGCGGTCCGCGAACAGGCGTTGCAAAGCGTGCGAGAGTCAAGCCAGGGTCTCAAGGACAAGCAGGCTGAAGTGCAGGCTGGCCCCATTGATGGTTTTTATCAAGGGCTCTTGGCCGCCAAGGGCGAGGTCGCTGAGCAAGATGTTGAGCAGGCTTGGCAGCATGTGCTGGGCACCTTCAACCCTGAGAAAGAGTCGACTTCCATTTACGACGCCGTGCGAGGCATTCAAAGCGGCCTGCCCACCGTGGAGCAACAACGCCTGGCCCCCGCCTTCGATGTGATCCTGGAGCGCCTCACGGCGGTGGGGGATTCGGGTCGTGGCGAGCTGGCCCAGGCCATGGCCACCCTCAACCTGTGTGCCAACGCTCGAGACCAACTCGATCGGCTTGAGAAGGCATTGACCAACCCGCAGGCTCTGGACACAAGCGCCCCCTCCGGCGACCTGCGCGCCACGGCCTTCCTGGAGGCCCAGATCGCAGCCTATTCAGCGCCACGCCCCAGCGACTATTTGCTCGCGGCCTTGGTGCGCAGCGGCCGTGTGGCCGACCCCGAGCAGCTCTCTCAACCCGACCAGGACCTGCTCAACGGCCTGGGCCACATCTTGGCCGAGAAAGGCCCTGAGGGCGTCCCTGCCGACCTGCGCGAGGCGGCACAATTTGCAGCCCAGTACCTTGGCGAACATGACCCGTTGCTCAAGGGACAGGGCGCAGACAAAACACTGTCAGCCCTTGCCGACCGACTGGGTTGGGAGCTGGGCTACAAAACCACCCCCGACAACGTCGACGAGAACAACCTCGATGTGATCTCGTTGCTGGCCGGGGAAACACCCGATGAGACGGCCACCCTGTTCTACTACAGCAGCGTCGCCAACCAAATTCGCCAAGAGCACCCTGAGCTGCTCAAGCAGCACTACAGCACCGAGGCGTGGCTGCAG
>CANHBY010000109.1 GCA_947458895.1 Burkholderiales bacterium
CATGGTTGCGCTCGATCTGCACGCCATTGATCTCAATGGCGCGGCGGATGGCGTCGCGGCTTAGCGGTATCAACCCCAGCTGCCAAGCCACGCCGAGCAGCAGGGGGTTGGTATAGAGCGAGTCGCCGAGCAAGCCCACGGCCAGCGCCTCCGCATCCAGGCGGTGCATGGCAGCCGCCCCGACCGCATTCGTCAACGCGGCCTCACAGGCGCCCGCTGGAAACTGCCAATCCGGTTGATGCACGAATGCAGCCGTGGGGGTGCCATGGGTGTTGAGCACCACATGAGAGCGCCCCTCCAGCAGGGTGGCCAATGTGGCCGGGTTGGCCGCCACGATCGGGTCACAGCCAATCACCAGATCAGCCTCGGCCGTGGGCACCTTGGTGGTGCGAATGGATTCGGCGTGCGTGGCGATTTGGACATGGCTCCAGGTTGCGCCACCTTTTTGGGCCAGCCCTGCCGCGTCCTGGGTGATCACGCCCTTGCCTTCCAGGTGGGCGGCCATGCCCAACAGCTGCCCGATCGTGATCACGCCCGTGCCGCCCACGCCAGCCACCACAATGCCCCAGGAGTCTGCAGCGTTGGGGAGGGTAGGTTCAGGCAATTCGCCCAGGGCGTCCAGCGAGGGGGCGGCCTTGTCTTTCGCGGTCCGCTTGAGTTGGCCGCCTTCCACCGTCACGAAGCTCGGACAAAACCCTTTCAGGCACGAATAATCTTTGTTACAGCTGTTTTGATTGATCTGCCGTTTACGACCGAACTCGGTTTCCAGCGGCTCCACACTGAGGCAGTTACTGGCGTCAGAACAGTCACCACAGCCTTCACACACCAGCTCATTGATCATCACGCGCTTGGGCGGGTCAATCAGCGTGCCGCGCTTGCGGCGACGGCGCTTCTCGGTGGCGCAGGTTTGGTCATAAATGATCACGGTGCAACCGGGGATTTCGCGCATGTCTTTCTGCACGGCATCCAGCAAGTCTCGGTGGTGCACCGTGACCCCTGGCGCGAGCCCCACGGCTGGGTCTTGCATGGCGGGGTCTGAGTACTGCTCGGGGTTGTCGGTCACAACCACAATGTGCTTGGCACCTTCCGCCTGCAGCTCTCTGGTCATGGCCGGCACGCCCATGCCGCCTTCCACCGGCTGGCCGCCCGTCATGGCTACCGCGTCGTTGTACAAAATTTTGTAGGTGATGTTGACCCCCGCAGCAATGCTTTGCCGAATGGCCAGCAACCCCGAGTGGTAGTAGGTGCCATCCCCCAGATTGGTGAAGATGTGCTCGTCGGTGCTGAACGGGGCTTGGCCCACCCAGGTCACACCCTCGCCACCCATTTGGGTGAAGGTGGTGGTCTGTCGATCCATCCACAACACCATGTAGTGGCAGCCAATGCCACCGGTGGCGCGTGAGCCTTCCGGAACGCGTGTTGAGGTGTTGTGTGGGCATCCGCTGCAAAACCACGGCAAGCGCTCGCCGGCGGCGTTGCCTTGGGCCATCAGCACCTCGAGGCTGCGTTCTTTGGCTTCAATGATGGCCACGCGAGCGGCCATTCGCTGGCGGATGTCCTCGTCCACGCCCATTTTGGTCAGCCGCTTCGCGATGGCCTTGGCAATGATGGCCGGGTTCAAATCGGCCTGGGCTCGCAGCAACCAGTTTTGGCTCGGGTTCGGGCGCGACCACTCGCCGCCGGTTTGATCGTCTTCAGCTTCATCAAACTTGCCCAGCACATTGGGCCGCACATCAGGCCGCCAGTTGTAGAGCTCTTCCTTCAACTGGTACTCAATGACCTGCCGCTTTTCTTCCACGACAAGAATTTCCTGCAGCCCCAGCGCAAAGTCTCGGGTGATGCTGGCCTCCAGGGGCCACACCACATTGACCTTGTGCAATCGCACCCCCAAGCGACGACAAGTGTCGTCATCCAGACCCAAATCATGCAGGGCCTGGCGAGTGTCGTTGTACGCCTTGCCACTGGCGATCAGGCCAAAGCGATCGTTCGGGCCCGCAATCACGTTGTGATTGAGCTTGTTGGCACGCACGTAGGCCAGGGCGGCGTACCATTTGTAGTCCATCAGCCGTGCTTCTTGCGCCAGCGGCGCATCGGGCCACCGAATGTGCAAGCCGCCCTCGGGCATGTCAAAGTCATCAGGCATGATGATGTTCACCCGGTCAGGGTCCACCGACACGCTGCTGGCCGACTCCACAATCTCCTGAATCGTCTTCATGCCCGACCACACGCCGGCGAAGCGGCTCATGGCGAAGGCATGCAAGCCCATGTCCAGAATATCTTGAACACTGCTCGGGAAGAAAACCGGCAGGCCGCAAGCCTTGAAAATATGGTCGCTTTGGTGAGCCGCCGTGCTGCTTTTGGCGATGTGGTCATCTCCCGCAATCGCAATCACCCCACCATGTTTGGCCGTGCCTGCCATGTTGGCATGTTTGAACACATCCGAGCAGCGGTCAGCCCCTGGGCCCTTGCCATACCAAATCCCAAAAACGCCGTCGAACTTCTTCGATTCGGGATACAAATCCAGCTGCTGCGTGCCCCACACCGCCGTGGCACCCAGCTCCTCGTTCACGCCAGGTTGAAAGACGATGTTCTGCGCCGCCAAGTGCTTCTTGGCCGCCCACAACGCCTGATCGTAGGTGCCCAAAGGCGAGCCACGGTAGCCACTGATGAAGCCGGCCGTGTTCAAGCCGGCCAAGACATCGCGTTGGCGCTGCAACATGGGCAGCCGCACCAGCGCATGCACGCCACTCATGAACGCCCGGCCGTGTTCGAGCGCGTATTTGTCGTCCAGCTTCACGCTTTCTAGCGCGAGACGAATCGATTCGGGCAGGGGTGCGTTCATGGGGGTCTTCGCTCCGGCAAGCAAGTCTCAGAACAGCGGTCAAAAGGGGTCTGCGCCAGTGTAGATCGGCTTGATCTCCCCTGGGGTGTCAAATCCGATACAACCCGCGAGTGCGGTCAGCCAGGCCCCAGCAAATCACGCCCCAAGGCCTCGGCCACCTCAATGCCATCCACCCCGGCCGACATGATCCCGCCGGCATAGCCCGCCCCCTCTCCGGCAGGGAACAGGCCACGCACGTTGAGGCTCTGCAAATTTTTGCCGCGTGTGATGCGCAAAGGCGAGGAGGTGCGCGTCTCGACCCCCGTCAACACCGCATCGGGCATGGCAAAGCCCGGGATTTGACGCTCAAACGCAGGCAGGGCCTCGCGAATCGCAGCCAAAACGTCCAGCGGCAAGCTGGGCCGGCTCGGGTCGCCCAAGTGGGTGGGCCGCACCCCAGGCTTGTAGGAGGGCAGCACAGCCCCCCAGCCGGTGGAGGGCCGGCCCTGCAAAAAGTCACCCACTCGCTGCCCAGGGGCTTCATAGTTTTCGCCTCCCAGCTCGAAGGCGCGAGACTCCCAAAAGCGCTGAAAGGCCATGCCATCCAAGGGGTTGACCGGCCCCTCGCTCAAGCCATCTTGGCGATAGTCCTGCGGGCTGATGCCCACCACGATGCCTGCGTTGGCGTTACGTTCGGCGCGCGAGTATTGGCTCATGCCATTGGTCACCACCCGCCCGGCCTCACTCGTGGCCGCTACCACCGCGCCCCCGGGGCACATACAAAAGCTGTACACCCCCCGGCCATTGCTGGCGTGGTGAACGATTTTGTAATCGGCCGCGCCCAGCAAAGGGTGGCCGGCATTCGGCCCAAAACGGGCCTTGTCAATCAAGCTTTGGGGGTGCTCGATCCGAAAGCCTACCGAAAAGGGCTTGGCCTCCATGAACACCCCTCGCTGGTGCAGCACCGCAAAAGTGTCTCGTGCACTGTGCCCCACGGCCAGCACCGCATGCTCACACCGAAGTTGCTCCCCACTGGCCAGGGTGAGGCCACGCAGCTGGCCTTTCTCGATCAGCACATCCGTCACGCGCTGCTCAAATCGAATCTCGCCCCCCAGCGCTTCTATATCGGCACGGATTTTCTCCACCATACTCACGAGCCGGAAGGTTCCGATGTGCGGCTTGCTGACATATAAAATTTCTTCTGGCGCGCCGGCCTTCACAAACTCGGTCAGCACCTTGCGTGTCAAGTGCCGAGGGTCGCTGATTTGGCTCCAGAGCTTGCCGTCACTGAAAGTGCCCGCGCCGCCCTCCCCAAACTGAACATTCGATTCGGGGTGCAAATTATTTTTACGCCACAAGTCCCAAGTGTCTTTGGTGCGCTGACGCACCTCCTTGCCCCGCTCCAGCACAATCGGCCGCAAGCCCATCTGTGCCAGGATCAACGCCGCAAAGATTCCGCACGGGCCAAAGCCAATCACCAACGGCCGAGCCGGTGGTTCAGCACGCTGTGGTGTCGGCTGATAAAACCCCTCAGGCGCGTGGCCCACCGCCCGGTAGTTCATGTCAGGGGTGACGCGCAAGTGCGGGTCACCCGGGCGGCTGGCCAAAACTGCCGCCTCATTGCGCACTGCCAAGTCAACGGTGTAAATTAGCTGCATGGCCGTTTTCTTGCGCGCGTCGTAGCTGCGCTTGAACACGCTAAACTCGATCAAATCAACTGCGGCTACGCCCAAGCGAGCCACAATGGCGGCGCGCAAGGCATCCTCGGGGTGGCTCAGGGGCAGGCGGAGTTCGGTGATTCGCAACATACGGCGCTGGTAGCGGGGTTGGAGGATCTGGATTGTCGCAGCCTGCGCGGGGCGTGGGCCACTGGTGTTTTGCTCAGGATTCGCTAGCGCTTCCCGAGTGGGTCTGGGGAAAACCCCTATTTAATCGCCCCGCTTCGGCGACCAAATAGATAGGTGGTTTGGCCTTGGCGAGAAAGTTCCCTTTGGCTAGCAGGTCCCCCCTTGTCAGATTTTGCAGGCAGAATTTTAGGAGTTTGAAAATGACGTTTTCTTTTGATAAGCCGAAGGATTTGTCGGGGCTGGAGCATGCCATCGATTGGATGCAGGAGCATGGTGCAGGTAGGGCTGATGAGGGTTGGAGCGCTGTTCAGAGGGCAGCGTTCGCAGCCGTCTCCGCGAGCTTTGGGTTGACCGACGCTGATGGCGACGGTCAGTATGAGTACGATGGGAAAACCCAAGGGCCCACTGGTGAGGAAGAGGCGAAGCTCTTGGGGGATGCGCTCACTACGGCTGCCAATGCGCCTGTTGTCGATGCTGCTGATGAGGCTGCAAGCTCCGCGCAAGTTGCTGAAGAAATGCAAGGGCTGACACATTCCGCCGTTCAGGCCCATCAAATGACGAGCATCGTGATGGGTGGAGGGGAACCTTCACTAGCGAATGTTGGATTTGATCGCGTAGCCAGGGGGCAGGCGTCGGCAACCGAGGGTGCCCTTCAGGTCGCTGATACAGCAGCAAAGGACGCGAAGGTGTCTGCTGATGCTGCTGAATCTGCATCTAATACGGCAGAAGTTGCTGGCTACTCAACCGATGACGTCAAAGATGACGTGGATCGCGCCAAACAGGCCGCTGGCGACGCTGAGATTGACGCCAGCGTAATTGCCGTAATAGCAGAAAGTAACCCATTCGGCCTGTCTGAGCTGGCTGCTCTCGTCCTCTCAGCACCAGCACCAGCACCAGCACCAGCACCAGCACCAGCACCAGCACCAGCACCAGCACCAGCACCAGCACCAGCACCAGCACCAGCACCAGAAGACCTTCCTGCACCTGCCTCTATGGTTGCAACTATTCCTACACCTCCCCTAACTGTAGAGCCGACTGCAGAAGAGGCTGCAGTAAATGCACAGGCAGAATCACAATCTGCGGCAAATAGTGAATCGACTGAGCTCCCTTCTAATAACGAGTCGCCTGAAGGAAATAGTGAGTCGACTGAGCTTCCCCCTGAAGGAAATAGTGAGTCGACTGAGCTTCCTCCTGAAGGAAATAGTGAGTCGACTGAGCTTCCCCCTGAAGGAAATAGTGAGTCGACTGAGC
>CANHBY010000110.1 GCA_947458895.1 Burkholderiales bacterium
AAAGCGAAAATCAGCCCCAGCGAGGCCAGTTTTTGCCGGGTTTGCAGGCCCATAGCTCAGCTATGTGCCAAAAAGACGGTGAAAAATGGGGCGCTGCGGCTGATTTGCAGCCAACGACTTCCAAGTCCGACAGGCTGCTAGGGGCCACCAGCCCGTGGCTGCGGCAGCCCAAAGTGAACAATGTGATCAGCTACTCGGGAGAATTCCATGTTGTTGAAGTCGTTCTGGAACACAGCCTTGGTGGCCGTCGCTGCCACCTCTTTCGCCATGGGCGCTCAGGCCCGAGAGGCCAAGGCCACTGCGCGAGAGCAATTGAAATCTGAGGCCAAAGGGCTGGCGCTTGCCACGCAAGTCACTGAAGCGATCAGCGAACAGCAGCTCGAAATCGCTGCGCATGTGTTCACGGGCCAGGCGCGCTGTGAGTTCGCGCAGCAAGTCAGTGTGGCGCCCATCAGTGGGCAGCCGGGTGAGTTTCAGGTGGGCTTCAAGAATGCCGTCTACCGGATGGTGCCCGAAGAAACCACCACGGGTGCCGTGCGGCTGACCGATAAAAAAGCGGGTGTAATTTGGTTGCAGATTCCGACCAAATCGATGCTGATGAACGCCAAGTTGGGCCAGCGCTTGGTCGACAACTGCATGCAGACAGAGCAACAGGTTGCGGCGGATTCGGCCAAAACACCTGACGAAAAATAGGACGCACAGGGGCTACTTTCCACCGCGGAGCAGGCGATCTGATCGTCGGCTTTTTTCATGGGCAGATGGCCCCATCAAATACCGGCCGAAGTAAACAACTGCTGCGCGTGGCTGGCGAGCGCGTCGAGAATCACTGTTTGGGCTTGCCCCTGATCGATCGCGCGCAACTCGGCTAGCCTGGCCAGATAAGCTTGGGGCTCTCCCAGGCGGGCTTTGCAGTGGGCCATCCAGTCGGCAAGCTCTGCCTCAGAGAGGCTCTGGGGAGACTGACGAGCGCGGTAGCGAAACACCAGCTCCATCAGGCGAGGATCGGAAAACGCGACTCTGCCGGAGTAGTTTGGATCACGGCAGCGGTCCAGCATGTGCCGATCATCTGAGCCTAGGAAGCCGCCATAGAGGTCCTCGTCCACATCCACCTCGCGATCACTGGGAGGGCGCTGGTACACATCACTCCAGACGGCACCTGCAAGCTCAAACTGGGCCAACATCTGGGCATGCTTCAGGCACTGCTCTACATCCATCCCCCAACGCTGGGCCAGCTCGGGCTTGAGGGTTCTGAGTTGGCTGACCACGATGGGCGATTGATTGATGTGAAGGGTCTTGATTGGCAGGCGCTCGGCCCCCTCGTGCAACTGCTCGCGGCTGACAAAAAGGCGCGCTCGAATATCGGCCGCCGACATCCCACGAAGCACCGAGGGGTCATGCGCCAAGTCCCAGAGAATGACTTCGTTCTTGTTATGGGGGTGCATGGCCAGCGGCCAGACCATCGCCAAACACCCACGCTGCACGCCATACATGCCGGACACATGCCAAAACGGCCGGCCCACGCCAATTTCGCTCAATACCTTGTGCTTATCGCGCAGCGAGAGACAAAAATCCCACAGGCGCGGCAATTGCTGCCGAATCAGCCGGGCCAGGGCCACCGTGGTGCGCACATCTGACAAGGCATCGTGGGCCTGATCGAGCACCAGCTGGTTGGCCTGCGCCAAATGCTCCAGCTTCAAAGAGGGCTGGCCCTCGGCGTTGGTCACATAACGCAAGGTGTCGGGATGAAAGGCGAACACGCAGCGAACCACATTGAGCAAGTCCCAACGCCCGCATTGGTTTTGCCACTCGCGGGCATAAGGCTCGATGAGGTTGCGCCAGAGCAAAAACCGTGTGACCTCGTCATCGAATTTGATCGAGTTGTAGCCCACGCCAATCGTGCCGGGCTCGGCCAATTGGGCCTGGATCAAGGCGGCGAATTCATGCTCCGGCAAGCCGGCCTGCGTGCACTGCTGGGGGGTAATGCCAGTGAGCAAACAAGACTCGGGATCAGGGAGTTGATCGACGGGGGGGTGGCAATAGGCCATCACGGGCTCGCCGACCTCGTTGAGCTCGAAGTCGGTTCGCAGGCCTGCAAATTGGGCTGGCCGGCTCCTTCGGGGGTCTCGCCCGAAGGTTTCATAGTCGTGCCAGAAAAAGGTGGATGGGTTCATGGGCGGCAAGATACCTCAATCTGGCAGGTGCCGCGAGAGGGATGCCATGACGTAGTGAGTGGCAAGGGATAAGGCCTTGAGAGGGCTTGAATCAATACCTTCTGCGCGATATCGCCGGATCATCTGTCGCATGTACACACCCAGCAAGCCCTGAAGTCTTCCCCACCGCAGTGCCAACGTGCACAATTCTCAGCTTAACTTCACCAGAGAGATCCATGACCACCGCCAAAGCCAAGCCCTCTCAATCCAAACACACTTTTGCCAAGACGCTTCAGAAGTTCGTGACTACCAGTGGCAAAGAGGGGCAGTTCTACTCTCTGCCTGCGCTGAGCAAGACCTACCCGAACATCAAGCGTTTGCCGGTTTCTTTGCGTATTGTGTTGGAAAGCGTGCTGCGCAACTGCGACGGCAAGAAGGTGACGAAAGAGCACGTTGAGCAGCTGGCCAACTGGAAACCCACGGCCAACCGCACTGACGAAATCCCCTTCGTGGTGGCACGTGTGGTGCTGCAAGACTTCACCGGCGTTCCTTTGCTGGCCGACCTGGCCGCCATGCGCAATGTGGCCGCCCAAATGGGCAAGGAGCCCAAGCGCATTGAGCCGCTGGTGCCAGTGGACCTGGTGGTTGACCACTCGGTGATGATTGATCATTACGGCAACAAAAAAGCCCTGGATCTCAACATGAAGCTCGAATTCGAGCGCAATCAAGAGCGCTACGAGTTCATGAAGTGGGGCATGCAGGCTTTTGACACCTTCGGTGTCGTGCCCCCAGGCTTTGGCATCGTTCACCAAGTGAACCTCGAATACTTGGCACGTGGCGTTCACCAAGGCCGCAAGGGCACCGACCAGGCTGGCGTTTACTACCCCGACTCCCTCGTGGGCACCGACAGCCACACCACCATGATCAACGGTATTGGTGTCGTTGGCTGGGGCGTGGGTGGCATTGAAGCCGAGGCTGGCATGCTGGGCCAACCGGTGTACTTCCTGACGCCAGATGTGGTGGGCTTTGAGCTCACAGGCCGCCTGCGCGAAGGCGTGACCGCCACTGACCTGGTGCTCACGGTGACCGAGCTGCTGCGCAAGCACAAGGTGGTGGGCAAGTTCGTTGAGTTCTTTGGTGAAGGCACGGCCAGCCTGGCTTTGCCTGACCGCGCCACGGTGGCCAACATGGCCCCTGAATATGGCGCCACCATGGGCTTTTTCCCGGTTGATGACAAAACCATCGAATACTTTGAAGGCACTGGCCGCACCAAGAAGGAAATTGAAGCCTTCGCCAGCTACTTCAAGGCCCAAGGAATGTATGGCACGCCGAAGGTCGGCGACATCGATTACTCCTCTGTCGTGAAGCTGGATTTGGGCACCGTGGCCCCCAGCTTGGCCGGCCCCAAGCGTCCCCAAGACCGGATCGAACTCGGCCATGTCAAGAGCCAGTTTGCCAGCCTCTTCAGCAAGCCCGCTGCTGAAAACGGCTTCAACCAAGCGGCAGACAAGCTGGAAAAAACGTTCACCACCCGCGATGGCCTCACGCTGCGCAACGGTGATGTCTTGATTGCCGCCATCACCTCTTGTACCAACACCTCCAACCCTGGCGTGTTGCTGGCGGCCGGCCTATTGGCCAAGAAGGCCGTGGAAGCTGGCCTCAAGGTCAAGCCGCACGTCAAGACTTCGCTGGCCCCTGGCTCACGTATCGTCACCGAATACCTTGAAAAGGCAGGCCTGCTGCCCTACCTCGAGAAGCTGGGCTTCTTCGTGGCGGGCTACGGCTGCACCACCTGTATCGGCAACGCAGGCGACCTCACCCCCGAGATCAACGAGGCCATCACCCAGAACGATCTGATCTGCGCCGCGGTGCTGTCGGGTAACCGTAACTTCGAGGCGCGTATTCACCCCAACCTCAAAGCCAACTTCCTGGCCTCACCGCCGCTGGTCGTGGCCTACGCCATCGCCGGCAACGTGTCCAAGGACCTCATGACCGAGCCTGTGGGCAAGGGCAAGGGTGGGCGCGATATTTTCCTCGGCGACATCTGGCCCACCAGCGATGAGATCTACAAGCTGATGAAGTTCGCCATGAACAGCAAGGCTTTCAGGGAAAACTACGAAAAGGTCGACAGCAAGCCCGGCAAGCTTTGGGAACAGGTCAAGGGTCGCCCCGGTCAGGTTTACTCTTGGCCCGCATCGACCTACATCGCCAGGCCGCCCTTCTTTGACGGCTTTGCCATGGAGCCCACCGCTGCTGCCAGTGGCATCAAGGGTGCACGGGCCATGGCCTTGTTCGGCGACTCGATCACCACCGACCACATCTCGCCTGCAGGCTCCATCAAAGAGGCCTCTCCAGCAGGCGCTTCGCTGAAGGAAAACAAGGTCTTGAAGGCTGACTTCAACTCCTACGGCTCACGCCGCGGCAACCATGATGTGATGATGCGCGGCACCTTTGCCAATGTGCGTATCAAGAACCTCATGATTCCCGCAGGCAAAGATGGCTCGCGCGAAGAAGGCGGCGTCACCCTCTACCAGGAGGGTGCGCAAAAGGGCGAGAAGCTCTTCATCTACGACGCCGCCATGAAGTACATGGCCGCCCACATCCCCACGGTGATCTTTGCCGGCGAGGAATATGGCACCGGCTCATCCAGAGACTGGGCCGCCAAGGGCACCCAATTGCTGGGCATCAAGGCCGTGGTGGCGCGCAGCTTTGAGCGCATCCACCGCAGCAACCTGGTCGGCATGGGCGTGCTCCCCCTGCAGTTCAAAGGCACCGACAGCTGGGAGTCTCTGGGCATCCAGGGCGATGAAAGCTTCGACATCGAGTTGGGCCAAGAGATCAAGCCCCAGCAAGATGCCTCGCTGGTAATCACAAGCGCCAATGGCAGCAAGCGCAAAGTCACCCTGACCCTGCGCATTGATACGCCGATCGAGGTGGACTACTACAAGCACGGCGGCATTTTGCCCTTCGTGCTGCGGCAGTTGCTGGTGGCCTGAAGATAGGCAGGGCGCGCGAACTTTGGGTTCGCGCGCCCTGGTTTGTGTGGGGTCTGCGTTCAAAAAACCTGAACATCAACGATGGGGGTGCAATCAGGCCCCTCGGCACGCCCACTTCCCGGTTTGCCGCAGGCGAACAACAGTGCCTAATTTCTGATCCCAGCAAACCCGGCCCGCAACCGATCCCGCAGAGCCTTAAAATGGCCGGCTCTGCTCAACCGTACGGATCACGCATGGCCGCTTTAGCTTTCCCCGAACCCTCCCCCCGTTCAGCACTGATGGCCAACGCCATTCGGGCTTTAGCCATGGATGCCGTCCAGCAGGCCAACTCGGGTCACCCTGGTGCGCCCATGGGCATGGCTGAAATGGCTGTGGCCCTTTGGGCACGGCACCTGCGCCACAACCCGAACGATCCTCATTGGGCTGACCGTGACCGCTTCGTGTTGAGCAACGGCCACGCTTCGATGCTGCTGTATGCGGTGTTGCACTTGAGCGGCTATGCGCTGCCGATGAGCGAGTTGCAAAACTTTCGCCAACTGCACAGCAAAACACCTGGCCACCCCGAGGTCGACATCACCCCAGGGGTGGAAACCACCACCGGCCCCCTGGGTCAAGGAATCACCAATGCGGTGGGCTTTGCCTTGGCTGAAAAACTGATGGCCCAGACCTTCAACCGCCCCGGTCACCAGGTGGTTGATCACCACACCTATGTGTTCATGGGTGACGGCTGCCTGATGGAAGGCATCAGCCACGAGGCCTGTGCGCTGGCC
>CANHBY010000111.1 GCA_947458895.1 Burkholderiales bacterium
CCAAAGCGTGACGTGTGGAGGCACCCTCACTGCGAAGGATTGCGTCAAGCTTGAGGCGACTCCCGTCATACCCGACCCAGAGGCTGGCAAACTTGAGCTTGACAGCACTGGCACAAAAGGCTGCGCCGGAACTAATCCTTTAGTATGCTGGAAATAAATAGAATGACTCGCCGGCCAAGTGGCTTTACCGCCATAGAATTATTGATCACCATTGCGGTGGCCGCCATCCTGATGGCAATTGCAGTGCCAAGCCTTACGCAGCTCGTAAGAAACTCAGAGCTGACATCCATCACCAATACGCTTCTGGCCAGCATCAATGGTGCCCGAAGTGAGGCTATGAAAAGAGGCGGATTTGCCATGGTGGTACCAACAGGCAACGGCGCAGGTGATACCTGGCGCAACGGCTGGGTGGTTTTTGTGGATGTAAATACTAATAATAATAATAATATTTTTTCCTACCAATCAGGAAATGATGTGCTAGTTTTTTCGCAAGAACAACTTGGTTCTTATTTTTCCATTGTGGGAAGTAACACAGCAAATGATAACCCTGCATACATCCTGTTCGACCCATCAGGGTATTCCAAAACAAAAATTGGAGGATTTGGTGATGTCACGCTCACGCTCAGCCGTAACGACGTCACTGGCTCTCCCACTTACAAATGCAGGGAAGTCCGGAGCATCGTGATTGAAAAAACAGGCCGAGCGCGCAGTTGTACGCCAACCAGCAATAACGATACGGCCTGCCCTGTCGTTGGCGCCCCTTGTTCTTAAGCCCACAGATGGTGGGCTGGGTTTGTGATCCCGCACCCTTAGCCTTCGGCCCGGGCTCACCCACACCCACTTTTCAGAAACCGGCCTTCGTCGCCCAAGACCTCAAGATCACGCCCATCAGGCCACGCCTCAGGTGAGACTTGGCGCGGGTTAGCACCTGGGTGGGTTGGACAAAAATGAGGCCGCGGCGAACTGGCAGCCACCCCCGCCGCTGCGCTCATCATCGGAATCCATGACTCAAGGTTTTATGAGCGGCCTGACCACCGCAGGCACCCCCACCGCCATCGAGTTGGACGGCACATCACGAATCACCACCGCGTTGGCACCAATGAGCACGTTGTCACCAATGGTGATGCGGCCAAGGATTTTGGCGCCAGCGCCAATATCAACGTGGTTGCCAATCACGGGAGAGCCGGGTGACTCCACACGGTTGAGGCCAATCACCACGCCGGTGCGCACCCGGCAGTGAGTGCCGATGCGGGCATCACCGCTGATCACAATGCCGAAGGCATGGTCGATCACAAAGCCCTCGCCAATTTCAGTTTCACAGGGCAGCTCCATGCCAGAAGCCATTTGAACCAGTTTGAAAAAAATGCTATAGAGCGGCGACAAAAGCTTGCGAAACACCACCGGCAGGCCCACTCGCCAACGGCCAAAGCGGTAAACCACCAACACCCAAAACCCCAAGGAGCCCCAGGTTCTCTCCTGGACGCGCATGTCGGCGCGAATGTTCTCAAACATGGAAACCTTGTCGTGCTGTCATGGGGAAGGGCCAGGCGCACTCAAACGGTGCGAGACCACTGGTAAGCGTTGACAAACATGCGCAGCCAAGGGCTGGCATGACGCTTGTCGCCATGACTCCAGCTCATCTGAGCGTGGCGGAAAACACGCTCAGGGTGAGGCATGAGCGCCGTGACACGGCCATCGGCTGTGGTCACAGAGGTCAAGCCCCCGGGGCTGCCATTGGGATTGAAAGGATAGGCCTCGGAGGGCTGTCCATGATGATCGACGAAGCGCAATGCGCGGTGCACCGCCTGAAGATTGCCGCGCTGAGAGAAGTCAGCAAAGCCCTCACCGTGCGACACAGCGATCGGCAAGCGGCTGCCCGCCATGCCCTTGAAAAACAAGGAGGGGCTCTCGAGCACCTCGACCAAACTCAGGCGCGCCTCGAATTGCTCGCTCTTGTTTCGGGTGAAGCGCGGCCACGCCTCGGTGCCTGGAATGATGGGGCTGAGAGCGGCCAGCATTTGGCACCCATTGCACACACCGAGCGTGAAACGATCAGGCTTGTTGAAGAACGCTGTGAAGGCCTCTGACAGGGCTGGGTTGAACAAAATCGAGCGGGCCCAGCCTTCGCCGGCACCCAAGGTGTCGCCATAGCTGAAACCACCGCAGGCCACGAACCCTTGGAACTGGTCCAGGGACACCCGCCCAGTCTGAAGATCAGTCATGTGCACATCAACGCTCTCGAAGCCGGCGAGCGCCATGGCATAACTCATTTCAACCTGGCTGTTGACGCCCTGCTCGCGCAGAATAGCCACCCGAGGGCGCGTGAGGTTGAGGGAGGGTGCGGCGGGCGCCTGTACAGCCGGTTCAGCAGCGTGTTCGGCAGCCAGCTCGGCAGACAGATGCATGTGCAAACCAGGGTCTTCTGCACGGCCTTGTGCCTCGTGTTCGGCATCGGCACAGGCGGGGTTGTCACGCAAGCGGGCAATGCGCCAGCTCACCTCATCCCAGGCCTGATGGAGCTCACGCAGCGGCGCTTTAAAGATCACCTTGGTATCGCGCCAAACTTCAACCGCTTGGCGGTCGTTGGTCTTGCCAATGAAGTGGCTGTGCTTGCTCAGGCCGTATTGGCGCAGGGTTTGCATGACGTCATTGCGCTGCGCCGTGGGCACTTGAATCACCACGCCGAGTTCTTCATTGAACAGGGCTTTGAGGGTGAGCTCTGCGCGGCGCGCACCGACCTGAGCAGCCCAATTTTTAGAGTCGCCCCAATCCATGCGGCTGTCACTGATGCCGTCGCCCTCAGTCAACAGCATGTCGATATTCAAACTCACGCCCACATGGCCGGCAAAGGCCATCTCGCACACTGTCGCCCACAGGCCGCCATCGCTGCGGTCGTGGTAGGCCAGTATGTGCCCGCTTTGGCGCAGCGCATTGATGGCAGCCACCAAAGACTTGATCTGGGCCGGGTCATCAACATCAGGCACCTCATCGCCGAACTGGTTCAGCACCTGCGCCAACACCGAGCCTGCGAGGCGGCTCTTGCCTTGGCCCAGGTCGATCAAAATCAAGGTGGTATCTGAGATCGCCGCATCGATACCCCCAGAATGGCGCTGGAGTTGAGGCGTGAAGGTGGGCAACACATCGTCGAGTGTGGCGAACGCCGACACGATCAGTGACACCGGTGCCGTCACCTGCTTGGGCTGCCCTTCGTCTTGCCAACGGGTGCGCATCGAGAGGCTGTCTTTGCCCACCGGCACACCAATGCCCAGGGCTGGGCACAGGCCCATGGCCACCGCCTGCACGGTGTCATAGAGGGCAGCGTCTTCACCGGGCTCGCCACAGGCGGCCATCCAGTTGCAGCTGAGCTTGATGCGCGACAACTCAATGGGCGCAGCCAGCAAATTCGTGATCGCCTCACCCACGGCCATGCGGCCGGAGGCGGGGGCATCGATAGAGGCCAGTGGGGTGCGCTCGCCCATGCTCATCGCCTCGCCACGCAGGCCCTTGAAATCGGCCAGAGTCACGGCACAATCGGCCACAGGCACTTGCCACGGGCCCACCATTTGGTCACGGTGGCTCAGCCCCCCCACGGTACGGTCACCAATGGTGATGAGGAATCGCTTGCTCGCCACGGTGGGGTGGCGCAGAACATCCAGCACCACAGTCTCAAGCGCCACATCGTTGAGATCCAAAGCAGCCACAGGGCGTTGAACGCGCTGAACGTCGCGCTGGACCTTGGGCGGCTTGCCGAGCAGCACGTCCATGGGCATATCGATCGAGCGGGCGCCGCCGGGGCCGTCTTCGAGGACCAGCGTGGTTTCTTCGGTGGCAACACCCACCACGGCAAAGGGGCAACGCTCACGCTGACAAAAAGCCTCGAAAGCAGGCAGAGACTCCGGCGCCAGAGCCAACACATAGCGCTCTTGGCTTTCGTTACACCAGGCTTCTTTGGGGGCCAGGCCGCTTTCTTCCAAGGGCACTTTGCGAAAATCAAAACGCGCACCACGGCCAGCGCCATCGACCAACTCAGGGAATGCATTGGACAAGCCCCCGGCCCCCACATCGTGAATCGCCAAAATCGGGTTGTTCTCGCCGAGCGCCCAGCAATGGTTGATGACCTCTTGCGCCCGACGCTCAATTTCAGGGTTGCCGCGCTGGACCGAATCGAAGTCAAGGTCAGCCGCATTGACACCCGCGGCCATGGAGCTGGCCGCCCCACCGCCCATGCCAATGCGCATGCCAGGCCCACCCAACTGAACCAGCAGGGTGCCTGCGGCAAACTGCTTCTTGAGGGTCTGGCCCGCAGCGATCGTGCCCATGCCACCGGCAATCATGATGGGCTTGTGATAGCCACGACGAACGGCCTGCTCGCCTTCACCCACCGTTTGCTCAAACACCCGAAAGTAGCCCGCCAGGTTGGGCCGACCGAATTCGTTGTTGAACGCCGCGCCGCCCAGCGGCCCCTCGGTCATGATTTGCAAAGCGCTGGCAATGTGAGCCGGCTTGCCATAGGGCGCTTGATCAGGATTTTCCCAGGGCGCCGCCATGCCAGGCAAATGGAGGTTAGACACACTGAAGCCAGTGAGGCCAGCCTTGGGCTTGGAGCCACGGCCTGTAGCACCCTCGTCACGTATTTCACCGCCAGCGCCGGTGGAGGCACCTGGGAACGGCGAGATGGCCGTGGGATGGTTATGGGTTTCAACTTTCATCAGCACATGCGCCACTTCATCTTGAGCGCGGTAAGCGCTGGCGCCCTGCTCTGAAGAAGGCGCAAACCAATGCTCAATGGGCCCACCTTCCATGACGGAAGCGTTGTCGCTGTAGGCCACCACCGTGTGCTGCGGCGCCTGGGCTTCGGTGTGCCGGATCATGCCGAACATGGAGTGCGACTGAGCCTGGCCGTCGATGGTGAACTGGGCGTTAAAAATTTTGTGCCGGCAGTGCTCGCTGTTGGCCTGCGCAAACATCATCAGCTCGACATCGCTGGGGTCGCGCTGAAGGGCGGTGAAGGCCTGAAGCAGGTAGTCGATTTCATCGTCGCTCAAGGCCAGGCCAAACTCGGCATTGGCCTGCACCAGGGCACCACGCCCAAGGCCCATGATATCCACATGCTGCAGCGCCATGGCTTGACGCTCATCAAACAATTGGGCGGCTTGCTCGCGCTCGAAGCACACGCTTTCGGTCATGCGGTCATGCAGCACCAGCGCCATGGCCTGCAACTCCTGCTCGCTCAGGGCCTTGACGCCGCCCAGCAGACCCGACTTCAGGGTGAACCGATATTCGGTGACACGCTCCACACGCCGGATGGCCAAGCCGCAATTGCGAGCAATGTCAGTGGCCTTGCTGGCCCAAGGCGAAACCGTGCCCAGGCGCGGCGTGACCACAACCAGGCCCTCGGTGCGCTCCGGGCCGACGTAGGCATCACCGTACTGCAAGAGCGCCCCCAGCTTATCGACAAGGGCCGGCGAGAGCGGCTGCTCAGATGCCACCCAGTGCACATGACGCGCGTGAACCGCAACAATGCGCGCCACACTGGCATGCAAGGCGGTGATCAAGGCTTGGGAGCGAAACGCTGACAAGGCGTTACCGCCCTCGAAGTGGAGCAAATGCATGGCAGGAGGCGACGCGCAGGGGCCGCAGGCAAGGACGGGGAATAGCGAGATTTTAGCCGCCGAGCGATAATCAGGAACATGACGATCACCATTAAATCCCCGTCCGACATTGCTGCCATGCGCATCGCCGGGCGTTTGGCCTCTGAAGTGCTGGACATGCTGACGCCCCACGTGAAGGCCGGCGTCACCACCAACCAGCTCGACAAATTGGCTCACGACCACATTGTTCATGTTCAGCAGGGCATCCCCGCGCCGCTGAATTACGCCCCCAGCGGCTACC
>CANHBY010000112.1 GCA_947458895.1 Burkholderiales bacterium
ACCCTCGCTGAAAACCAGCGCGTTGAGTTTGAAGTCAAACAAGGCCAAAAGGGTCTGCAAGCTGCCAATATCCGCGTCATCTAAGCGCGAATAAAGGAAACCTCTGCCGATTCATGCCGCAAAGTCAACAGACTCAATAGGCTGCAATAGGCAGGGGTTGTAAAAAGCCTTCACAGGCTCAAAGCCGCGGCAACCCCGCGGCTTTTTTACGTTTTGACTTCTCGGGGGTGTCGTAGGATCTGGGCATGATCTCCTCGATGGCCTGGCCAACTTCCCTGAGACGTCGTTTTGATGCGTGGCTGCGGGCCCGACAGCCCC
Source organism: Burkholderiales bacterium (assembly GCA_947458895.1). Taxonomy (GTDB): domain Bacteria; phylum Pseudomonadota; class Gammaproteobacteria; order Burkholderiales; family Burkholderiaceae_C; genus CANHBY01. Next base: position 319 of record CANHBY010000112.1, read on the forward strand.
CCACCGATGTGCAGCACCTGACACATCGAAATGTGTACATCCTGCCCACCAAGGCGGGGCTTCTTTTCGGCCTCACCGTGGCGACGCTGCTGGTGGCGTCCATCAACTACCAGCTCAATTTGGGCTACGCCCTGACCTTTCTTCTGGCTGGCAGTGCTTTGGTGTCGATGCACTGGACACACAACACGCTCAGGGGCCTGACGCTTCACTTGCGTCCCGTCAAGCCCACGTTTGCCAATCAACGGGCCCGGCTTGAGGCTGTCCTTCAAGATGCCTCCTCGGGGGGTCGAGATCGGTTTGGCGTGGGGCTTCGACGGGCCAATGCCCCCGTGGAGTCCATCAGCTGGACCAATGTGGCCGCGGGGGGCCAAACGACCATTGAGCTCAGCTTCATACCCTCTCGCCGAGGACTCCATGACGTCCCCACCTGGACCGTCGAGACGCTTTTCCCCCTGGGTTTGTTTCGTGCCTGGACCGTTTGGCGGCCGCTGGCAAAGGTGATGGTCTACCCCGAAGCCGAGGCCTATCCTCCGCCCTTACCGAAAGCTCATTCAGCGCTTGGCTCCGACGCAGCGGCACAGCATGCCGGGCAAGGCGAGCTGGAGGGTGTGCGCACCTACCGCCGCGGTGATCCAGTCAAATACATCGTTTGGAAGAAAGCCGCGCAAGCCATGGCCTCAGGGGCGGATCTCGTTAGCCGCGACAGTCAAGCATCGACTCCCGGCGAACTCAGCCTGGATTGGGACGCTTGCCAGGGCCTGACGACCGAGGGCCGGCTCTCCAGGCTGACGGCTTGGGTGATTCTGGCTGACCAAATGGACTTGGTTTATGGCCTGCGCCTGCCTCAACGAGATATTGCCCCGGGTGTCGGCGAAGCGCATCGCCATGGGGTACTTGAATCGCTGGCACTTTGGCCATGAGCAACATCGCAGACATCTTGAAGGGCCTGCCGCGTGAAGCGCGCGACACCCTTTTTGTGCTGGGAGTGATCGGGTGGACTGTCGCGCCGCACGCCCCCAACTTGCCTGGGTGGTGCCTTGGCCTCGCTGCACTGTTGATTGTTTGGCGGGCTTACATCGTGCTGAGCAATGGCCCCCAGCCCCGCCGCTTGACGATCGTCTGCATTCTGGTTCTTGCCGCAGGGATGAACCTGTGGTCTTTCTCCACGGTGCTGGGACGAGAAGCTGGCATTGCCATGCTGGTGGTTCTGGTCGCATTGAAGTCGCTCGAGCTGCACGCCCGGCGCGACTCTTTCGTGATCTTCTTTTTGGGCTTTTTTTTGGTTCTGACCCACTTTCTTTATTCGCAATCCATCGGGGTGGCTCTGGCCATGGTGGTGTCGGTTTGGGGCCTGCTCACGGCGCTCGTTCTGACCCATATGCCTGTGGGCCAACCAGCCCTCGCTCAGGCCGCGCGGATTGCGGCCAAGACCGCCTTGCTTGCTGTCCCCCTCATGCTGGTAATGTTTGTTTTGTTTCCGCGGGTGGCGCCTTTGTGGGGGGTCCCTCAAGACAGCACGGCAGGCACGGGCTTGAGCAATCGGCTTCGCATGGGCTCAATCGCCGAACTCGCCATGAGCGACGAGATCGTGATGTACATCAAGTTCCCGCAACGGGTACCTGCCCCCGAGCAGATGTACTTCCGGGGACCGGTGTTGAGCGACCTGTCAGGGGCCGAATGGACACCCGCAGCCGCGTCGGAACTGGAACCCAGGGTACCCCCTGATTTGCAGTTTGAGGGCGACCCCATTCCCTACGAAGTCACCCTGGAGCCGCAGAAATCCAAAGACCTGCCGCTGCTGGAGGCCGCATTCGAGCCACCGGTTCAAAGCGCAGCGATGGCGCGGCCCATCGAAGTGAGCCTTTCAAATGAGCTGAGGTGGGAGTCCAAAAACACCATTTTTGAACGCCTGAGGCTCCATGCCAAGGCTCACCTTTCCTTTCGAATGGGCCCTTTTGAAGACGACGGCAGCCTGCAGCGCTACTTGGCTCTGCCCAACCGACACAGCCCCGGAACGAGGGCCTGGGCCGCCGAATTGAAGAGCGCCCCCCGCCTGGCACAGGCCAACACCCAAGAGCTGGTCAGCGCCGTACTGAGTCACATCAGGAGCGAGCCGTTCTTCTACACACTGACTCCAGGGCTGTACGGCGAAACAGACCCCAATGCGTCCATTGATGAGTTTTGGCTTGATCGGCGCCAAGGCTTTTGCGAGCATTTTTCGACTGCATTTGTGGTGATCATGCGATCCATGGGCATTCCTGCTCGCGTGGTTTTGGGCTACCAGGGCACAGACCCTCAGCCAGTGGATGGGTACTACATTGTGCGCAAAAATGCGGCTCATTCGTGGGCCGAATACTGGCAGGCGGGGCGAGGCTGGGTACGGGTGGACCCCACTGCGGCCGTGGCCCCGGACCGCATCAAACGAAGCACAAGGCTTCCGCCGCCGCGCGGTATTGTGGCGGGCACGCTGAGCAAGGCGCTGGGCGGGGCGGATATTCTGGCCCATTTCCAACAGTCCTGGGAGGCCGTGAACAACCGCTGGAATCAATGGGTTTTGAACTACAGCAAGAGCCAACAAACCGATCTGCTCAAGAAGCTCGGTTTCAGCTCGCCTGACTGGGAAGACCTGGGCTTGTTGCTGCTGCTGTGCTGCCTTGGTGCTGGGCTGATCGGCCTGGTGGCCTACCTCTGGCAACTTCAGCGCCTGGATCCCTGGGCACGCCACATGGACTTGCTGCGCAAAGAGCTTCGCCAGATCGGGTTGGAGGTGGCCGACCACGCCCCACCCTTGGCTCTGGCCCAGGGGGTCGGTCAGGTTTTTGGCGAGGCCGGCACCGCGCTGGCCCGTGCCCTGCACGAACTGGATGCCTTGCGATACGGAGCCAGTGGCAAGCCGCGCCAGCTTGCAAACCAGTTTAAACAGATCAGAGCCCAGGCCCAGGCGCTGGGTCGGCGCTGACTCAGTTGGCCGCTGAACCCATCAGACCGGTCCTGCCGAAATTTTTGGCGTGTCGGTGTGCACATCACCGCACTGGGCGCGATGACGCAAAGCATGGTCCATCAACACCAAGGCCAACATGGCCTCGGCAATGGGGGTGGCGCGGATGCCCACACAGGGGTCGTGTCGGCCGAAGGTTTCCACGGTTGCCGCTTCGCCCTGCACATCAATCGACGCGCGAGGCGTGCGGATTGAACTGGTGGGTTTGATGGCGATACGCACGGTGATGTCTTGGCCGGTTGAAATACCGCCCAGCAAGCCACCCGCGTTATTGCTTCGGAAGCCCTCTGGGGTCATTTCATCGCCGTGTGTGGTTCCGCGCTGGGCCACGCTAGCAAAACCGGCGCCGATCTCGACACCCTTGACCGCATTGATGCCCATCATGGCGTAGGCGATTTCAGCATCGAGCTTGTCGAACAAGGGCTCGCCCCAGCCGACCGGTACGCCGCGCGCCATGACATCAATGCGCGCACCGCAACTGTCGCCGGCCTTTCGCAGATCATCCATGTAGGCCTCAAGGCGAGGGATGTCGGTGATGTTCGCGGCAAAGAAGGGATTTTGCGAAACATGGTCCATGGACTCGAAAGGAATTTCGATTTCACCCAACTGAGACATGTGGCCACAGAAGGTGACGCCGTGCTGCTCCTTCAACCATTTGCGCGCTACGGCCGCCGCACCCACCATCGGTGCGGTCAGCCTGGCCGACGAGCGGCCACCGCCACGCGGATCACGCAGGCCGTATTTATGCCAATAGGTGTAGTCCGCATGGCCGGGGCGGAAGCTTTGCAAAATATTGCCGTAGTCTTTTGAGCGCTGATCGGTGTTGCGAATGAGCAGGCCAATCGGTGTACCCGTGGTTTTGCCTTCAAACACCCCCGACAAAATTTCAACCTGATCGGGCTCATTGCGTTGGGTGACAAAGCGCGAGGTGCCAGGCCGGCGACGGTCGAGCTCGGGCTGAATATCAGCCTCGCTCAGTGCCAAGCCCGGAGGGCACCCATCAATCACGCAGCCAATGGCCGGGCCATGAGACTCACCGAAATTTGTCACGCAAAAGAGGTGACCAAAGGTATTGCCAGACATAGAAAAAATCTTTCAACGGGTCAAACGGGCCAAACAGGCCATCACTTCAGTTGCTCTGCTGAGCAGCTGGGGGGTCTTGGGAGTCGGCAGAAGGCCAGTCGCGAATGTAGGCCTTGAGCATGCGATTTTCAAAGTCTTGACCCTCGACGACCGCCCTGGCGACGTCATAAAACGAGATCACACCTTGCAAAACCCGCAGCGACATCACCGGCATGTAACGCGCATGGTGCTCGAGCATGATTCGGCGAACCTCATCCATCTCGGTGTCAGGTGTGCAGGTGACGGGCGAATCATCCATCACGCTGCGAATCAAGGTGGGGCCCACCACACCACCATTTTTGACCACAGCCTTGATGGCCTCACGAAACGTGAGCATACCCACCAGCTCGCCGTGCTCCATAACGACCAGCGATCCGACATCGAGATCGGCCATGGTGGTCATGGCGTAGGCCAGGGGTTGGTCTGGAGACACCGTGAACAGCGCCCCACCTTTGACGCGAAGAATATCGCTGACTTTCATAGCCACACCTCTTGAATCGACAAAGGGAATGAGGGGCCCTCAATGCCGCGAACCAGCATCTGAGCCCTTTGGGACAATATGTACCACCATTTCAGGCAAACACCTCGCACTTAGCTCTGCAGCAAGGTTTGCAAATTCATCCGCTCAAACCCCGCCTGGCGCCAAAAACCTTGTAACTCAGCGATGGGATCAAGCAACAAAGCGACCAAGAGCGGCGCGGCCAAGGTGGTGGCTGGGTCACAGATCAGTGCAAAGCGTGCGCTACCCGGCTCGTCCAGGCGAACGACCCAATCCAGAGTGCCGAGTTTGTCGAGAATGGGCTCAATTTGCAGCGGATCCATGCTGAGCGAGCTCGACATCGACTCGAGGGTCAATGCGTGCTGCTGCTCGGCACGAGCCTGCAACAGCAAGCGCAACACACGCACGGCCAACCCAAACCGCGCACCGGCTCCATCACGATGCCTGCCCATGCCCCGCTTCAGGCTGGGCGCATAAGCCGCAAACACGGCTCCCAGGAGCACCATGCACCAGCTCATAAAAACCCATACGAGCAAAATCGGCACGGTCGCAAATGCACCATAAATCACTTCATAGGTGGGTACCGATGCCAGGTAAGCCCCCAGCCCTCGCTTGGCAAGCTCAAAACCGGCCACAGTCACCAAGGCACCGATGAAGGCATGCCACCACCGAACGTGGGTGTTGGGAATGTAGCGAAACAGCGCGGCAACGCCCGTCCACAGCATCAAAAACTGGATGAGCTGCAACAGCAGCGCCACGCCGCCAGGTAAGGCTCCAACCCACCCACGCGACGCCGACACCGCATACGACGTCAAGGACAAACTGCCCCCCAACAGCAGCGGCCCCAAGGTGAGGGCAGCCCAATACAAGAGCAGCCTTTGCGCCATCGGGCGTAGTTTTCGCACCCGCCAAATCGCATTGAGCGTGCGATCAATCGTGAGCATGAGT
>CANHBY010000113.1 GCA_947458895.1 Burkholderiales bacterium
GGGGGCCTACCCCGGCTTCGTTTTGCGCCTTGCTCAAGGCCTTTTGAAGAACAACGCATCTGGCATCTTTAGTGTTAACAGGCCCTAAGCCTTGTTCAGGGTTCCGCCGAAACTCGTTTGGCTGTCTTGAGTTTTTTGTAGATGGCCTGGATGTGCCCATTCACCATGAACCACTTGATCCCCATCAGGTTGGCAATTTCCTTGATGGTGAAGCCTTTGCTCAAGTGGGTCAGGACCTCGTTTTCTCGGATCGATAGGGGCTCGCTTCTCGAAGCGCTTGGGCCATCTAGGGCGCCAGGCCGGCTGTTCGAAAAACCACTGGCCAAATTGCCTTCCGGGGTTGTGCGAAACAGTGACAAAACTCTGCGTGCAATGGCAGGGCTCAGGGGTGGCTGCCCCCTGACGATCTTTTGAAGCTCCTCCACCAGAACCTCAAAACGATCTTCCTTGAGCAGGTAGCCATCTGCGCCGTTTTGCAGGGCTGGAAACAGGTGATCGTCATCCGAGTAGAGCGTTGTGACGATCTTGGTGGCCGGATAGTCGGCCAGCATGGCCACAAGCTCTTGACCGTTGCCATCTGGCAACTCGAGATCAGCCAAGATAAGCTTGAAAAGGCCCCCTTCTTGGGGCTTTGCAACCGAACCGATTTGCAGATGTTGCTTTGCGGATTCCAAGCCGCGAGCCTCAACGATCACGATGTCGTCACTGAAGCTCTCACGAACCACGCGAGACAAAAAGGCTCTTGCGACGGGGTTGTCCTCCACGACCAATACCTTGACTGGCATCACCAACTTACCTTGGGTTGAAACGACATTAAAAAACGGACGCTCAGATGCTATCAGGCCTGGGTCCGAAGGCGGGCCCCCACACCGAAGGTCTGGCTTCTACAATCGGATCCAATGAGAATACTGATTGCAAATGATGATGGCTATCTGGCCCCCGGCCTGGCCGCCCTGGTTCGTGCCTGTGAAGGCTTGGGCGAGCTGGACGTCGTGGCTCCGGAGCAAAACGCCAGTGGCACCTCGAACGCCCTGACCCTGAATCGCCCCCTGTCGGTCTGGACAGCGCCCAACGGTTTTCGCTACATCAACGGCACACCCTCTGATTGTGTCCATGTGGCTTTAACGGGCCTACTTGAGCATCGCCCCGACCTGGTGGTGTCAGGAATCAACCAGGGTGCCAACATGGGAGACGACACCCTTTACTCGGGCACGGTTGCTGCCGCCATGGAGGGCTATTTGTTTGGTATCCCCTCTATTGCTTTTTCGCAAGTGGAAAAGGGCTGGACACACCTGGACGCCGCGACCCAGGTTGTTCGGCGCGTTATTCAGGCCGTGCTCGATTCACCCCCTGCAGCGTCGAATTGGCTGCTCAACGTCAACATCCCGAATCGCCATGATGCGGCCTCGCTTGACCATCGCATCACGCGCCTGGGCCGTAGGCACGCTAGTGAGCCCGTGATTCGGCAACTCAGCCCCCGAGGCGACCCAATCTACTGGATTGGCGCTGCTGGCGACGCACGCGAGTGCGGCGAAGGCACTGACTTCCACGCAGTGGACCACGGCTTGATCTCGGTCACTCCCTTGCAAGTGGATTTGACCGATCATGCTGGCGTGGCCGACTGGAGCCAGTGGTGGCGCTCAACGCTCAGGGACGACGCATGACAAAAGAAGGCTCGCCCAAGTTTCCCTTGCGCTTGGATCAGATGGCCTCCAAGGTCAAAAAAAGATCTGTGAACCGAAGCATTGGTGGGCTGGTGCGAGCCACTGAGCTGCCGCTGTTGGCTGGCTCCCAGCCCTCGGCCATGGGGCTTGACTCTTCGGACATTCGGGTGAAAATGGTGGGGCGCTTGCAGGCATCCGGCTTCACTGATGAGCGCGTCTTGGCTGCCATGAAAGCGATTCCAAGGCACCTTTTTGTGGACCCTGGTTTGGCAGCACAGGCTTATGAAGATACCAGCCTGCCCATCGGGCATGGGCAGACGATATCCAAGCCCTCGGTTGTCGCGCGCATGTTGGAGCTCCTTCTCAATGGGCGAACGGCTCGCAAGCGAGGTGACCTCGGGCGCGTTTTGGAGGTCGGTACTGGCTGTGGTTATCAAGTGGCGATTTTGTCGCTCATTGCACAGAGCGTGATCTCGGTGGAGCGGCTCAGGCCCATGTACGATAAAGCCCGCGATCTGCTGGCGCCCGTGCGTACCAACAACGTGCGTCTGGTCTATGCCGACGGTATGCTGGGGCACCCCCCCAACGCCCCCTACGACAGCATCATTGCTGCGGCCGGGGGTGATGATCTTCCCGAGGCGTGGACCTCGCAGTTGGCGCTCGGAGGGCGTCTGGTGGCACCTTTGGTTGATAAGACATCGTCGGCTTGTCCGCGCCAGGTCCTGGTGGTTGTGGACCGTACCGATCAAGGCTTGCAGCGGAGCTACCATGAGCCCGTGCTGTTCGTCCCCCTAAAATCTGGGACTCTATGAAAAATCTCGTCAAAATGCCGTCGTCCTCAAATCGGTTATCCCACCCCACCTCACCTCGACTTTTGTCTTATGCGGCCTTTCTGGCTGTCGTACTTTTGGTCGGTTGTACCAACCCCAAGCTGCGCGCTCCAGTCGAAGACCGCCCTGTGGGAACATCTCGGCCTTTGGGCGGTTCAACGCTAGGGTCTTCGGCCTCAGAGGCCGGGCAGCTTCGTCAGTTGCCTGGCGCTGAAAATGCCGGCAAGCCCGGCTACTACACCGTCAAGCCTGGCGAAACGCTGATCCGCATCGGTCTGGAAAATGGGCAAAACTGGAAAGATGTTGCTCGCTGGAACAACATCGAAAACCCCAATCTGATCGAGGCAGGTCAAGTGCTTCGTGTGGTCCCTCTGCCGTCTGATCCCGTGGCCGCACCCGTCAGTTCGCGGCCCGTGATCACCACCAAAGTGGAGCCCCGTCCGCTCGAAACAAAGCCCGCTCCTTTGGTTGTAGCTTCGTCACCCGCTGCGGCAGAGCCTGCGCCAGCAGCAACCTTGCCGCTCCCTCCTGCATCGACCACTGCGGCCAAAGATGATGATGGCTTGAACTGGCTGTGGCCGGCCTCTGGGTCCATCATCTCCTCTTTCGATGAGGGCAAGAACAAGGGGGTCGTGATCTCCGGCAAGGCCGGCGATCCGGTACTGGCTTCGGCCGACGGCAAGGTGGTGTATGCAGGCTCCGGGTTGCGAGGCTATGGCAACCTTGTGATCCTGAAGCACAACAGCACCTACCTGACAGCCTACGCGCACAACCAGTCCCTTCTGGTCAAGGAAGAGCAGGCTATTCGTCGCGGCCAGAAGATCGCTGAAATGGGCTCGAGCGATGCAGACAGTGTTCGCTTGCATTTCGAGATTCGCAAGCAAGGCAAGCCGATCGACCCCCTCAGGCTGTTGCCGCCTCGTTGAGCCGCAATGGCTTGAGCAAGCCTTGATGGCTGCCTGCCGCCAGGGATGCGGCAGGGCGTACCTCCCCCCTTTGAGATGTTTCCATGAGTGAGATCAGCAGTGAAGCTGAATGGTTGAGGATTGAATCCATTGACCTCGAGGGCCAAGGCGTGGCCCACAACGCCCAAGGCAAGGTGGTGTTTGTGGAGGGCGCTTTGTCTGGAGAAGAGGTCCAGGTGCGCGTCCACCGCAGCAAGAAAAACTGGGAGCAGGCCAGTATCTTGGCCCTGCGCAGCGAAAGCCCACAGCGTGTCAAGCCCGAATGCCCACACTATGGCGTGTGTGGCGGCTGCAAAATTCAACACCTTGACGCCTCGGCCCAGGTGGCGACTAAGCAAAGAGCGCTCGAAGACAGCCTGTGGCATTTGGCCAAGCTCAAGCCCGAACTGCTACTGCGGCCCCTGGAGGGCCCCGCTTGGGGCTACCGCTACCGTGCACGCCTGTCGGTTCGCTACGTGGCCAAGAAGGGTCAAGTGCTGGTCGGTTTCCACGAGCGTAAGTCTACCTATGTAGCCGACATCTCCCAGTGCAAGAACCTGCCTGTTGCGGTCAGCGATTTGCTACTGCCTTTGCGCGCCCTCATCGGGGGCATGGAGCGGCGAGATCGCCTGCCTCAAATCGAGGTCGCTGTGGGGGCGCAGGTGACGGCCTTGGTGCTGCGCCATCTGGAGCCTCTGAGCGAGGCTGATCGCGATCGGCTGCGTGGCTTCGCCCGAGAGCACCATGTGCAATGGTGGCTGCAGCCCAAGGGACCGGACACGGTCCATTTGCTTGATCCTCACGATGCTGTACCGCTGACCTACGAGCTGCCTGAGTTTGGCATCACCATGCCGTTCAAACCCACGGACTTCACCCAGGTCAATCACCAGGTCAATCAGGTCATGGTGAGCCGCGCTCTGCGCTGGCTGGATGTTCAGGCCCATGAGCGAGTGATCGACTGGTTCTGTGGGCTGGGCAACTTTACCCTTCCACTGGCCACTTTGGCTCGAGATGTCCTGGGCCTGGAAGGCAGTGAAGCCTTGGTTCAACGTGCGCGGGAAAACGCCGCCATCAACCATGTCACAGCCCAGTTTGGAGCTCGCAACCTGTTTGAGCTCACCAGCGAAGATCTGGTCAGCCTGGGGGCTGCCCAGAAGTGGCTTGTTGACCCTCCCAGAGAGGGCGCCTTCGCTCTGGCCAAGGCCGTTGCCGACCTCCACGATGCCGGCGACCCCCAAGGCGTGTTGCCCCAAAAAATTGTTTATGTGAGCTGCAACCCAGCGACGCTCGCACGGGATGCTGGCCTCCTGGTGCATCAGGCCGGTTATCGCTGCGTGGCAGCTGGAGCCATCAACATGTTCCCTCACACGGCCCATGTGGAGAGCATGGCTGTTTTTGAGCGCTCATAGAGTCTTCTGACGCCTCAAAAAAAACGGGGGCCTTCAAAGGCCCCCGCTTCACAAGCTGATCAAGCCTGTCGTTCAGTCATCCCTGCCGCCAAATACCGTCAGTAACGACAGCAGCGACTGGAATACATTGAAAAGGCTCAGGTAAACCCCCAGCGTAGCCGTGATGTAGTTCGATTCATGACCATCTCGAATGCGCTTGAGGTCGTACAGCACGAACGCCGAGAAAATTCCGATCGACAGCGCGCACAGCGTTGCAAACAGAGCCGTTGATTGGAGAAAGACGTTGGCGATACCGGCCACCAACAACATCATGGCACCCACAAACAAGAACTTGCCCATCGAGGACACGTCACGCTTGATGATCGTGCTCAAGGTGGCCATCCCGAAGAAGATGATGCCAGTGCCCGAGAAGGCCAGCATGATCAACCCAGCGCCGTTCGATTTAAGCAGCGTGAAGGCCAGCAGGCGCGACAGCATCACACCCATGAAGAAGGTGAACCCCAGCAGGACATACACCCCTGCTGAAGAATTCTTGGTTTTCTCAATCAAGAATATCAGGCCGAAGCTGCCGGCGAGAAACACGATCATGCTGACCATCGGCGACATGGCACTCATGATGCCGGTGCTCACGCCAAACCAAGCTCCCAGCACGGTTGGCACCATGGACAGGGACAGCAGCCAGTAGGTATTGCGCAGGACCCGATTGCGCTGCTCAACCGAGAGTGATGCTTGCGAAAAACCGGGGTAAACAGCCCCGAACCCTTGATTCATAAAACCTCCAGTGAGTGTTAAGAGAGCTCTTCAGGGAGACTTCTTCGAAAAGATTTTAGTTCCCTAATGTGCTTATCGGATATGGCCTTACTCAGTTTAAGGTCAGGATGGGCAGAGCGTGGATGAAAATCTAGGGTCTGATCGGAAAGTCGTTGTCGGGCAGAAAATGGTCTATTGGAGTGAGCTGCAAGGCGCAAAGCACAGCAATACCAGTA
>CANHBY010000114.1 GCA_947458895.1 Burkholderiales bacterium
CTGGCTCTGCAGCCAGGCACTGGTCTTGTCGCAGCGAATGCCGCCGGTGCAATACATCGCAACACGCCGCCCCTGCGCCTGCCAGGCCGGCATGTGCTCGTGCACGTAAGCCGGAAAATCACGAAAGTTTTGCACCTGTGGGTCGATTGCCCCCTTGAAGCGCCCCAGGCGAAACTCGAAGCTGTTGCGGTTGTCCAGCACCAACACATCGTCTTGGCGAATCAGCTCGCGCCAGGCCTGCGGTGACAACGAGCTGGCCTCTGGGGCACTGAAGGCGGCCCCCGAGCCCTCAGGCCTCGGCAGGTCTAAGGGCAACAACGATTCATGACACATGACCTTCAGCCGTTGAAAAGGCGCACTCCGGCAGGCGCTGCGCTTGAAAGCCATGCCCCCCAGCACCGGCGCCCACAGCGGGTCTTGGTTCAGCAGGCTCTGAAACAGCGCCAATTGGCGTTCAGTGCCTGCCAACACGCCATTCACCCCTTCTGGCGCCACCCACAAGCAGCCCAGCAAGCCCTGCGCCCAATGACCCAACGCCTGGGCCAAAGCGGCAGGCTCCGTGATCGGCACTAGCCGATAAAAAGCGTCGTGCCAAAGGGGATCTTCAAGCTGCTCTGGGGAATTTTCATCAACGTTCATGGGCATCAATACTTTCAATTTCAGGCCAGGCAACCTGTGTAAAACCCGCACACCAGCAGCCTCGGATCAGCAGCCTACCCCGCACGGGTACAATCGCAGGCCCCGTCAATCTGGCCAAAGCGCATCACCTTTTCGGCGAGGCGCCACCCGGCACCCTATCAGAGCGGGGCAATGGGTCAACCCCCGCAGAACGCCCGAGCGCGTGCTTTCTGACCAAACTGCGGCCTGGGTTGAATTGAATGGCATCGGTTTTGGAGACCCTGGGGATCATGTCTGACCTGATCGATCTGGACATCAGCCTCGAAAAGTTGGGGCAAGAGCGCTCCCAACTCTCAGTCGACACCTACTTCAGCGCAGATTTGTTTCAGCGCGAGATGGCGTTGATTTTTCAGCACGGGCCGCGCTACCTCGGGCATGAATTGTCGGTTCCTGGGGTCGGCGACTACTACGCCTTGCCCAGTGAGGGCGAAGGCCGTGCCCTGGTGCGTACCCCTCAGGGCCTGGAGCTGATTTCCAACGTCTGCCGGCACCGCCAAGCCGTGATGCTGCGCGGGCGCGGCAACACGCAAAGCAACATCGTCTGCCCCCTTCACCGCTGGACTTACGACCTGCATGGTGAGCTCATCGGCGCCCCCCACTTCGACCACGACCCCTGCCTCCACCTCAAAAACTACCCGATTCAAACCTGGAACGGCATGGTCTTTGAGCGCAACGGCTGTGATGTCGCAAGCCAGCTGGCTGGCCTGGGCCCCAAGGCTGCCCTCGATTTCAGCGGCTACGTGCTCGACAAAGTTCAGGTCCACGAGTGCGATTACAACTGGAAAACTTTCATCGAGGTCTACCTCGAGGACTACCACGTCGGCCCCTTCCACCCGGGGCTAGGCCAGTTCGTCACCTGTGATGACTTGCAATGGGAGTTCGGCGCCCACCATTCAGTGCAAACCGTGGGTATCCACAAGGGCCTGAGCAAGGCCGGCTCGCCAGCTTATCGGCAATGGCACGATGCCGTCTTGAAGTTCGGCCAAGGCCAACTGCCCCCCCATGGCGCCATCTGGCTGACCTACTACCCCCACATCATGGTCGAGTGGTACCCCAACGTATTGGTCGTCTCGACCCTTCACCCCCGTGGGCCCCAAAAAACCACCAACGTGGTCGAGTTCTACTACCCCGAAGAAATCGCCGCCTTTGAGCGCGAGTTTGTCGATGCCCAGCAGGCAGCCTACTGGGAAACCTGCACCGAAGACGACGAAATCGCGCTTCGCATGGAGGCCGGTCGCAAAGCCCTGATGGACCGCGGCGACGACGAAGCCGGCCCCTACCAAAGCCCCATGGAAGACGGCATGAGGCACTTCCATCAGTGGTACCGGAAGGCCCTCAAGCGCACGCCCTGAGGGGACAAGCCGCGCCATTTCGCCCACCCCACCGAAAGCCAACACCATGCAGCTTCAGGCACTTATCTCAGCCCCACAACTGTTTGAAGCTTTAGGCCAAGGTGCCGACCTCATCGTTCTGGACACCCAGTTCGATCTGCAAAACACCCGCGCAGGTCATGAAGCCTATCTGGCAGGGCACATCCCCGGCGCCCACTATGCCCACCTGGAGCGCGACCTCTCAGCGCCCCCCACCGGCCACAACGGCCGCCACCCCCTGCCCGAATTTTCAACATGGCGTCAAACTGCAGCGTGCTGGGGCATCCATCCCGCCTCACGCGTGGTGATTTACGACGCCCAAGGCGGCATGTTTGCCGCACGCGCACGGTGGATGATTCTCCAACTCGGCTGCACCGAAGTCGCCGTGCTCGACGGCGGCTTACAAGCCTGGCAAGCCATTGGCGGCCCCATCCAACAAAGCCTGCCCACGGCCACACCTCAACCCACTCCACAGTTCAGCCCCCACGCATGGCACCGCACCATCCAGGCCTCTGAGCTGCTCCCAGCCCTGGATCAACTCTTCGTGCTCGACGCCCGAGCCCCCGAGCGCTACCGAGGCGACATCGAGCCACTCGACCCCGTAGCCGGCCATATTCCGGGCGCTCACAACCGTTTTTTCAAAGCCAACCTCACACCTGAGGGGCGATTCAAACCGGCTCAGCAGCTGCGAGCCGAGTTTGAAAGCCTGCTGGGCGACGCATCACCCCAGGCGGTGGTTCACCAATGTGGGTCTGGCGTTACCGCATGCCACAATTGGCTGGCCATGGAAGTTGCCGGGCTTGAAGGCTCACGCCTTTACCCCGGCTCATGGAGCGAGTGGTGCAGCAACCCTGAGCGACCTGTTGCAGTCGGGTGACAGCCCACTTGGGCTAGTGTCGTATTTCACTCCTCACTCACGAACTAAACTAATATGTTCAGACCGCCATCTTTTCACCCTCTTTGGGTCCGCTGAGCCTCAATCCTCGGCACAAATTGTCGATATCCTCCACAGCAAGACTCCGCAATGCGTTTCCCTGAAGGTAGACACCTGACATGAAGTTGCTGCCTCTAGAACAATTCGTCAATCAACTCCAGCCGGGGGTTCCACTGCCCTGGGGGGTGAGAGACTCCTCCGGCAAACTTCTTTTGGCACGTGGCCGGATCATCTCTGACGCTAGCATGCTGACAGCCCTCATCGAGCGGGGCATGTTTGTTGACGCAGAGGAAATCAGCCGGGTTGCCACTGAAGCTGCCGCAACCAAGGTCAAAGAAGAAAGCCTTCCCACCCGCTGGGAAAGCCTCCAAGCCCGCCTGAGCACCCTGCTTCGCGCCCCCTCCGAAGTGGGCTTTCTGGAAAAAGTTCGGGATTCAGTCGATCAACTCGACCTGATCATCGAGCGCAACCCCGACCTCGTGATTTATCTCGTCCTGAGGCACGAATACACCCGGTTCGCGCAGTACGGCGTGGCGCACTCGCTTCATGTGGCAGCGCTTGGCGGCCTCACGGCACGGCGACTGGGCTGGCCTGATGCGCAACGCAAAAATGTGCTTGCTGCCTCGCTCACCATGAATTTGTCGATCATCGACCTGCAGGGTCGCTTGGCCGGCCAAACAACGCCGCCTAAGCCTGAGCAGCGCGCTGAAATCGACGTCCACACTCAATCCAGTGCCCGCCTATTGCGCCTGGCGGGCCTGAACGACGCCGAATGGCTGACCGCCGTCGAGCAGCACCACGAGCAGCCTGGCGGCTCTGGCTACCCCAACAAAATTGTCTCACCCTCCGACATCTCCCAACTCGTGAGATTTGTGGACAGCTTCACGGCCAAGCACAGTGCCCGCGCCGGCCGCGCCCAACAGCCGGCCCAGCAAGCAGCCCGAGACCTTTACACCCAAAGCAAGGCGAACCCCTTGGCCGCCGTGCTGATCAAAGAGTTCGGCATTTACCCCCCTGGCTGCTTCGTGAAACTTGCCAGCGGAGAAACAGCCATCGTGATCAAACGAGGCGTCAGTGCAAACTGTCCTATCGTGGCAGCCCTGACCAACCGCAACGGTGATGTCCTCAGCCAGCCTATATCTCGAGACACCGCCATGCCAGCCAACGCAATCGCCTCCACCATCCCAGATAGGGCCGTGATGGTGCGCCTGAACGTCGAAAAGCTTTACGACTTGCGCAGCTGAAAGAGCTGGGGCGCCGCTGCACCCCCGATGCCCCCGAGCTCAGGAGCCACCCCGATCCCCACAGAAGCCTGTGGAACACGTCAGCGTAGAAACCGCAGCGCTTTTCACCCGACAATGAGCGGATGCGCTTATCTTCACCCCCCCCTACCCTGCACTCATCGTCACTGCCACTGAGCACCGATGGCCCACTGGCCGCCATCGACATGGGCTCGAACAGTTTCCGGCTCGAAATCGCCCAGGTACACCAGGGCCAATACCGCCGGCTCGATTACCTCAAAGAAACCGTTCGCCTGGGCGCAGGCCTCAATGAACAGGCCATGCTGACTCCCGAAGCCATGCAGCGCGGCAACGAGTGCCTGGCTCGCTTTGCTGACCGGCTCAAGGGCTTCTCACGCTTGCGGGTGCGCGCCGTGGCCACCCAAACGCTGCGCGAAGCCCAAAACCGCAACGTGTTCCTCACCCAAGCCGAGGCCGCCCTGGGCTTGCCCATTGACATCATCTCAGGCCGTGAAGAAGCCCGGCTGATTTTTGCCGGCGTCGCCCGACTGCAACCCTCGAAGGCACCACGGCTCGTGATCGACATCGGCGGCCGCTCCACCGAAATGATTCTGGGGCGCCGTCACCTGCCCCACCAAACAGAATCGTTCCAAATCGGCAGTGTCAGCCTCTCGATGAAATACTTCGGTGATGGCGTCCTCAGCAAAGCCGCCTTTCGCAGCGCCCAAATCGCCGCAGGCGCCGAACTCGAAGAAGCCCTCGTCCCCTTCGCCCCCCAACACTGGCGTGAAGCACTGGGCTCATCAGGCACCGCCGGCGCCGTGGCGCAACTGCTGCTGAGC
This sequence comes from Burkholderiales bacterium, assembly GCA_947458895.1. Taxonomy (GTDB): domain Bacteria; phylum Pseudomonadota; class Gammaproteobacteria; order Burkholderiales; family Burkholderiaceae_C; genus CANHBY01. The sequence continues at coordinate 5,066 of CANHBY010000114.1, forward strand.
AACGGTATCACCGATGGGCGTATTACACCGGCTGGGCTGCAATGGCTCATCAACGAGTGCGTAAAAGCCGGGCATGTGAACAAACTTAACCTGGGGGGCCTCAAAGACGACCGGCGTGCAGTGATGCCTGGCGGCCTGTGTATCTTGTACACACTGGCGGCGCAATTCGGCATCCAAGAGCTCTACCCTGCCCGAGGGGCCCTGCGCCAAGGCGTCATCTTCGATCTGAACGAGCGCCTCGAAGCCACCGCCCACCCCGAAGACAGCCACGATATTCGCGATGCCTCAGTGCGCAAATTGCAGCAGCGCTTCGAGATCGACACCGCCCAGGCCGCCCGCGTGACCGCGATCGCAGCCCACCTCTTTGACGCCACATCCGCCAAGCGAAGCTCTGCCAACACCACAGACGAAGCCAGACGTGAGTTGCTGTGGGCTGCCTCGTTGCACGAAATCGGCATGACGATCTCCCACCATGATCACCACCGCCACAGCGCCTACGTCATGGCCCATGTCGATGCACCAGGTTTTTCACAGTCCCAACAAAAACGGCTCGGCGTGCTGCTGCTGGCCCAGCGTGGCGGCCTGAAAAAAGTCGAAGCCGACCTCTCGGACGAAGTCATGGCGCGCCAAGTGTTGTGCCTTCGCTTGGCCATCATCAAAGGCCATGCACGCAGCGAAATCAAACCCCACGCACTGCGGCTGCGCTGGCACAACGGAGCACTCGTGCTGAGCTACA
>CANHBY010000115.1 GCA_947458895.1 Burkholderiales bacterium
GACACTGTGAGCGAACACGTTTTTCCCTTCATCAAAAGCATGGGGGGCGATGGTTCCACCTACAGCAAGCACATGAAGGACGCCCGCTTCACCATCCCGACACCGGCGCTGCTATCGAAGGTGGTGGACATGCTCGACCACGTCCCGATGCACGACCGGGACACCAAGGGCGACCTGTACGAATACATGCTGGGCAAGATCGCCAGCGCCGGGCAGAACGGCCAATTCCGCACCCCGCGGCACATCATCAAGCTGATGGTGGAACTCACGGCACCCACCCCCAAGGATGTCATCTGTGACCCGGCCAGCGGCACCTGTGGTTTCTTGGTCGCGGCGGGCGAATACCTGCGAGACAAGCATCCGGACTTGTTCAACGACACCACGCGCCGGGAGCATTTCCATCACGGCATGTTCCACGGCTACGACTTCGACAACACCATGCTGCGCATTGGCAGCATGAACATGGCCCTGCATGGCGTCGAAAACCCGAATATTCGCTACAAGGACTCGCTCGCGCAGGACCACGCCGGCGACGAAGAAACATACTCCCTCATCCTCGCCAACCCGCCCTTTGCCGGATCGCTGGACTTTGAAAACACCGCCAAAGACCTGCTGGCGCTGGTCAAGACGAAGAAGACCGAACTGCTCTTCCTGACGCTGTTCCTGCGCCTGCTCAAGCCCGGAGGCCGGGCGGCGGTCATCGTGCCGGACGGGGTGCTGTTTGGTTCTTCCAAAGCGCACAAAGAACTGCGCCGGATGATCGTCGAGGAGCAAAAGCTCGATGCCGTCATCTCACTGCCCTCCGGCTGTTTCAAGCCCTATGCCGGGGTCTCGACGGCGCTTCTGATGTTCACGAAAACCAACTCCGGCGGCACCGATCATGTCTGGTTCTACGACATGCAGGCCGACGGCTGGAGCCTCGACGACAAGCGCCAACCACTGCTGTCTGAAGACAAGCTCGGCGTCTCGCCCGCCCTGCCTTTGACCGAGGCCGACCACGCCAAGAACAACTTGCCCGATGTGCTCAAGCGTTGGCAACAGCGGGAGCGGGCCGAACGGCAACGCGCGCGCACCGATCAGAGTTTCTGTGTGCCCAAGGCGGACCTTGCCGCGCAAGGCTACGACCTCTCCATCAACCGCTACACGGAAGTGGTGCATGAGGCGGTGGAGCATCTGCCACCGAAAGAGATTCTCGTCAAGCTGGCGAAGCTGGAGGAGGAGATTCAGGCGGGCATGAAGGCGCTGGAGGGAATGTTGAAGTGACGCCCATCCTGCCGAACAACGAATTCAAGGAAGTGCTGGGGTTGATCCAGCAGGGACGCGAGACCGCCCTGCGGGCTGTCAACAGTGCGCTGGTGGAAACCTATTGGGCTGTCGGCGCCTACCTTCACCAAAAGGTCAGCGAAGTCGGATGGGGTAAAGGCGTCATCAAGACCTTGGCGAGCTGGCTGGCCGATACCGCACCGGAACTGCGCGGGTTTTCCGCGCAAAACCTCTGGCGCATGAAGCAGTTTTACGAAACCTACCACGGCCATCCAAAACTCTCGGCACTGCTGAGAGTTTTGCCCTGGACCCACCATTGCATCCTGCTGGCCCAAAGTAAAACCGAAGAGGAACGACTGTTCTACATCGAGCAAAGCGCCCGCAGCGGCTGGTCATCGCGGCAGCTGCAGGCCGCCATTGCCCGATCCACCTTCGAGCGCACCCTGCTTGCCGACCAGAAACTCGCACGGCCGTTGCGAGAATTCCCCGTGCCGGCTGCGGGCGTTTTCAAGGACAGCTACCTGTTGGATTTTCTTGACCTGCCCGAGCGCCACCTCGAAGCCGACCTGCAAACCGCCTTGATCGCCAACTTGCGCCGCTTCCTGCTGGAGCTGGGCCACGGCTTCACATTTGTCGGCGAAAAAGTGCGCGTACAAGTCGGCAACCGCGACTTCGAGATCGATCTGCTGTTCTTCCACCGCGACCTGCGCTGCCTGGTGGCCTTCGAGCTGAAAACCGGCCAGTTCGAACCGGAACACCTCGGACAACTGTCGTTCTACCTCGAAGCCCTTGACCGTGACCACCGCCGTCCCGGCGAAAACCCCAGCATCGGCGTGCTGCTCTGCCAGCGCAAGGACGACGAAGTGGTGGAATACGCCCTCAGCCGCCACCTCTCGCCCACCCTGGTCGCCGACTACGAAACCCGGCTGCTGCCCAAAGAACTGCTGCGGCAGAAACTGCATGAATGGCGCGCGATGCTTGAACTGGTCGAGGGGGAATCGGAATGATGCGATACGCAATGCTTCGTGATCTGCATGAGGCGGCGGAGCACCGGCCAGCGAAGGAGATGTTTGCCCGGCTGGCGAAACTGGGGGAGGAGATTCAGGCGGGGATGAGGGCGTTGGGGGGGGTGTTCACGTGACTTACCCCATGAAGCCGCTGTCTGCACTTGGAAGGATTCAGACCGGTTCCACGCCACTTACAGCAGAAGACAAATTTTGGGGCGGAGACTACCCCTTTGTGACCCCAGCTGAGCTGGACCAAGGCCGCCCGATCGCCCGCACACAAAGAACATTATCCGAGGACGGTGTAGCACAATCTAGGCTGCTGCAAGAGGGGGCAGTTATGGTCTGCTGCATCGGCTCACTTGGCAAAATAGGCATTGCAGGCGGGCCAGTAGTTACCAATCAGCAAATCAACTCGATTGAGTTCGATACAACGAAAATCTTGCCGAAGTACGGCTATTACGCCTGCCAAAGGTTGAAGCCTACGCTCCTATCAATGGCTCCCGCGACGACAGTTCCGATAGTGAGCAAGTCGAAATTTGGTGAGCTTAAAATTCCTGTTCCCCCCCTCCCCGAACAACGCCGCATAGCCGCCATCCTCGACCAAGCCGATGCCCTGCGCGCCGAGCGCCGGGAAGCCTTGGCGCATCTGGACAATCTCACGCAGGCGATTTTTATTGAGATGTTTGGGGAGGCAGACCAAAACCCTCAAGGCTGGCCGACAAAACCGCTTAGAGAACTTGGCCGTGTCGTCACTGGCCGCACTCCTCCAAGTTTAAAAGATGGGATGTTCGGGGGTGCTATTCCTTTTATTACCCCCGGAGACCTTGATTCTCAAGAACCAGTAAAACGCACACTGACTGAAGCTGGCGCTGCCGAAGTCGAGATGGTTAGATCTGGCTCAACTTTGGTTTGCTGCATAGGAACTATCGGAAAAATGGGGAACGTAAATGTGGCATCCGCATTTAATCAGCAAATAAATGCTGTCGAATGGGGTAGGGATATTGATGACCACTTTGGCCTTGCCGCTCTCGGATTTTTTAAAAAAATCCTTACATCGAGGGCCACGTCAACAACTGTACCCATTCTCAACAAATCAAATTTCGAAAAGCTGGAAATACCTGTTCCTCCAAAACACTTGCAGCAAGTATTTACTCAAAGAGTGGAGGCCGTGGGTCGCACCAAAGAGCTTCAGAAGAAGTCAGCCGAACAAATTGACAACCTCTTCGCCTCCCTCCAACACCGCGCCTTCCGAGGAGATCTGTAAGTGAGCCACCCCGCCTTCCTTCCCCTTCCTCAACAAAAAGCAAAGGGGGCCCCATTGGCCGAATTACGTCAGGTCTTGCCATCCCTTCCTGAAAGCGCTGTGCAATCACTGATCCAGGAGCTTCGCGAGGAGGGCAAAGTCTGTCTCGAAGGGCAGCGTCGTTGGGCCCGCTGGAAGCTGGTGGAATATGGCACCGCTAAAGCTTAAATCGCAAAAAAATCTTTAGCGGCACACGAAATTTGAAAAATATTCATAAAAATCAATAGCTTATAAAGGCCACCCTGAGTCATCAAAAGACTCAAGCCAGCTTATCCAGACCTTTAGCCACCTACATTCTGGGTCGATGCGCATGAATTCCTCCAACTTCGCCTTCCTCCACCTCCCCGAATGGTCCTTCCTCTTCGAGTCTGCAAAGAAGGCGGAAGAGCTGGCGAAAGCCGATGCCCGGGGTTCGTGCTTTTACGCCCGGCGCACCCTGGAATTGGCGGTGGCGTGGCTCTACAAGCATGACCGCTCGCTGCGCCTGCCCTATCAGGACAACCTCAGCGCTCTGATTCACGAACCGAGCTTTCGGGACACGGTGGGCGATGCGATTTTCACCAAGGCCCGGCTCATCAAAGACCTCGGCAACTTGGCCGTGCACAGCACCAAGAAAATCGAGCGTTCGGATGCCGTGAGCGCCACGCGGGAACTCTTCCACTTCAGCTACTGGTTGGCTCGCACCTACGGCAGAACCGGCCGCCCTGACCCCAGCCTGACATTCAACCTTGGGCTGCTGCCAGAGGCTGAGGCAGGTTTGGCCCCGGCCACGCAGACCTTGGAGCAGCTTCAAAAGCTGGAAGCCGACCTGCGAGCCAAGGACGAGCATCTCTCAGTGCTGCTGGCGGACAAGGCCGCGCTGAACGAGGAACTCAAGACGCTCCGAGAGGAGGTCGCGGCGACCAAACAGGCCAATACCGCCCAACCAGACACCCACGATTATTCCGAAGCGGAAACCCGCAAGGCTTTCATCGACGTTCTGCTCAAGGAAGCTGGGTGGTACCTCGACCCCATCAAGAACTTGGAGGTCGAAGTCAACGGCATGCCCAACAATCAGGGCAAAGGCTTCGTCGATTACGTGCTCTGGGGCGATGACGGCAAGCCGCTGGCCCTGATTGAAGCCAAGCGCACCACCAAGAATCCCAACGTCGGGCAGCAGCAGGCCAAGCTCTACGCCGACTGTTTGGAGAAGATGTATGGCCAGCGCCCGGTCATCTTCTATTCCAATGGTTACGAACACTGGATGTGGGACGACTTGGCCTACCCGCCACGCCCGGTGCAGGGCTTTTACAAGAAGCCAGAACTTGAACTGCTCATCCAGCGCCGCACCAGCCGCAAAAAGCTGGCAAGTGTGGCCATCAACGAGGACATCATCGAGCGCTACTACCAGACCCGAGCCGTGCGCCGGGTGGGGGAAACCTTCGAGGTCGATCACCAACGCAAGTCGCTGCTGGTGATGGCGACTGGCGCAGGGAAGACCCGAACCGTCATCGCCTTGGCCGATATGCTGTTGCGCAGCAACTGGGCCAAGCGGGTGCTCTTTCTGGCCGACCGAGTGGCGCTGGTCAAACAGGCGGTGAATGCCTTCAAGGCCCACCTGCCGGACTCCTCACCAGTCAATCTGGTCACCGACAAGGCCACCGAGGGCCGGGTGTATGTGTCGACCTACCCGACCATGATGGGCCTGATTGACGACGCCACCGACGGACAGCGCCGCTTTGGCGTCGGCCATTTCGACCTGATCATCATCGACGAGGCCCACCGCTCGGTCTATCAGAAGTACCGCGCCATCTTTGAGTACTTTGATTCCCTGCTGGTGGGCCTGACCGCTACGCCCAAAGATGAAATCGACCACAACACCTATGGTTTGTTCGACCTCGAAACCGGGGTGCCGACCGATGCCTACGGTTTGGACGAGGCCGTGGGAGACGGCCATCTGGTGCCGCCCGTGGCGATTTCCGTTCCACTCAAGTTCCAGCGCGAAGGCATCAGGTACGACGACCTCACTGAAGAAGAAAAAGAGGAATGGGATGCCAAGGAGTGGAGCGAGGACGGTTCCACACCGGACGAGGTATGTATTCACCCCCCCCCTCCAGCCGCAAATGCAACCCTGGAGCCACAGGTCTGAGCCTTAGAGTGCGGTTTTGCTTGCCAACGGATAGGGAGGCGGGAACACTGCGCGGATGTCGAATCAAGACCCCACTGAAGAATCTCAGAA
>CANHBY010000116.1 GCA_947458895.1 Burkholderiales bacterium
TCGTCGCGCCTAGCCAGCGGGCTTGATGGCGGCGCGATCAAACGACATTTGAGACTTGAAACGACACTAGGGGCCCGGCAAAGCTCTGGCCACCCGAAAGCCCACAAAATCAGACACCGCATCAACACCAAAGCCCGTACGGTTACTCACCAGGTCCATCGGATCATCAAGGACTGAGCCGCCTCGCACAACCCTGACCCTCAGATCGCCCCTCTTCGCCCCCCCTGCAGGCCCTTGAGGCCACTGCACAGTATCCCGGAGAAAGGCATCTTCCACCCACTCTCCCGCGTTGCCATACATGTCGTACAAGCCAAACGCATTGGGTCGCTTCTGAGCTACTGCACTCAACCGGGGGTAATTGAACATGCCGCAGTCAGAGGCCGCAGGGCAATCAATGCTTCTTGAAAACTCACGGTTACCGGTATGCCAAGCCACCCGGTTGATCTGATCCACACTGGAGGCAAAAGGCCTCGAGTCCGAGGCTCCCGCCCTGCCCGCATAGACCCATTCAGTCTCGGTGGGCAACCGATAGGCCTGACCCGTCTTTTGGCTCAGCCGTTTCACAAACTCACGGGCCTGCTTCCAACTGACATTCGCCACAGGTTGGTCATCACCGTACCCCAAAGGCGCCGGAGGCAAGGCCCCCATCAGCGCTCGCCATTGGCCTCGGGTGACCTCAGTACGGCCCAACATGAAACCAGGGATGCTGACACTCCGAAATTCATCTGAGGCGCCCGGCGCGCCAGACACGGTATTCGCGATTTCCAGCCCATCAACCCACAATTCACCGGAGGGCATTTCGACCAGTTCGGGGCAGGTGTCGCAGTCTTTTAGAAGTTTGTGATCTTCAGTGGAACAGCCTGTCACCCACAGGGCGTAGACAAAAAGGCACAGGAAGTGAACGGCTTTTTTCATTGACAAGAGTTGTCCACGAAAAGAGATTTCGACAAAATCTTTTCTCCCGCCGCACCAGGGAGGCCCAAAAAAAAAGCTCAGAAAGGGCTCCGAACCCTTCTCTGAGCTTAGAGCTAGCGTGTGGGACTAGCGCGCCGCAGGCTTGGCGCCAGCCATGCCCTGTTGGAGGATGGACATGACGGTTTCGTGTTGGTCCTTCAACACCATCATTTCCATTTGCCTCTTTTCATTGGCGGCAAATTGATCCTTAATCATTGCCATTTGATCGTCACCAACGCCGCCTGTTTTATCTGTTGCCATCGTCATCTCCTTGAAAAATCACCACAAAAAAAACGAAACGCAAGGGTGTCAAAAGTGAATCCGGTAGACACCGCCTCATTAAATTTAGCAGATTTTGATGGTGCTGCCACCACTTTCAGTCGCTGAATTTGATCGCTTGCATGGAGTATATGTAGAAGACGCGCTGCGGTTTCAAGAGCCATTCACACAAGGAAAACCCTGATCTGAGCAGACTCTGGGCGCGCCGCCATGCTGCACCGTTGTTTGGTACCACTGATATAGATAGGGGGTCGGCATTGCAGAATTCACCTCAGCGCCACCCAAAAGAAAAGATCAAAGGGCCCCCGTGTTTGGGAGCAATGACACGCAGCAACCCAATCAGGTTGCTGCCATTAGCGCGCAAAACCAAGGGCAAGGCGTTACTTGTCTTGGTGGTTGTATTTCTTCGATGATCCGCCTTATTTTGGCATGATGGCAATGCCAGGAAAGGCGCGATCATCCACGAGGGTTGGTGCAGAGGCTCCTTGGTTTCGGCAAGGCGCCTACCGCCCAGCCACCTTGCCCGAAATACCAAGAGCCATTTGTAAATATGCCATTGCAGTATTAGCCTGCAGCGAAATGACCATCATTTGCTGTTGTGTCTTGATGGACTCGTTGAGAGTATCTTGTGTCTTTTTCAGCGCCTCAGATGAATCGATTGATGGTGCGGGTGCGGGTGCGGGTGCGGGTGCGGGTGCTGCTGTTGCCATGTGCATCTCCTGAAGGTTTAGACAACGACGCGCGCGGCTGTGTAGTGGATCTGCGCATCAACATCTCGATTGGAACAAATTCAGTGGCTTGTGACCTGGGGTACCCCCCGGTTTCAGGGGTCTCAATGAATCCACCTACCCCTTGCTACTTGTACGGCGTGGGCTGAATTTTCAAGAGCTTGGGCCCAAGGAAAACCCTTGCGGACCCCCTCCCTCCGGCCCATTGTGCCTGGGCTTTGGCCGATTAGAGAGCAGCAGGGGCTGACGGAGGCTCATCGCCAAGCTGGCAACACGGTGTCTTTGAGGATACGTTGGGCGGCGCTGACGTCTGGCACGACCGATTCGACCAGATTCCAGAAACGCGAGCTGTGGTTCATTTCGCGCAGGTGGGCGAGTTCGTGGGCTACGACGTAATCGATGACGGGGAGGGGAAAGTGGATGAGGCGCCAGTTGAGGCGGAGGGTGCCTGAGGTGTGGGCGCTGCCCCAGCGGGTTTGGGCGGCTGAGAGGCAAAGTTTGGTGTGCTGGACGCCCAACAGGGGGGCGTAGTGGTCGCAACGCTCAGCGAATAAGGGCAGGGCTTGGCGTTTGAGCCAGGTCACCATGGCCCTTTGCACCTCGAGGGGGCTGGCCAAGGGGGGCAGGCGCAGGCGCAAGGTGGCGGGTTGATCTTCGGATTTAAAATCGGTGACGCTGGCGCGCTGCACTTGCAAGGGGCTGCCCAGGAAGGGCAAGGTGGCACCGAGGTGCCAGTCAAGTTGAACGGCCTGGAGTTGGCGTGAACGCTCGCCTTGGTCTTCGAGTTTGCGCACGATCCAGTCGGCTTTTTCATGCAGGGCGGCCTCGATCTCGCGCCGGCTGGTTGAGCGGGGAGCGCTGACTCGCAGGCCATCGGTGCCCACCAAAAAACCGATGCTGCGGCGCTGGGTGCGGCGCAGGAGATAGCCGACCATGTGGCCTTTGAGTTCGATGCGTGCATCAGCCAGCGGGTGGATGAAGGGGGCTTGGGGGCCACTGGCGCTGGGCTGCACTGGCACGCCCCAGGCTGCCTGATCGAGGGCAGGCTCAAGAAGGGGTGCATCGAACAAGGAAAATTGATGGTTCAGCATGACACTAGCAACAGCAGTTGACTGCCTGGATTCGCAGGGACACTCCGATGGGTTCCGACATGTGGATCACGGCATGGACTCCACCTGCAGGCCAGACACCGTGGCAGCCGCAGGGTAGGCATCGGGATCCAGCCGGCGCATCTCAGTCTCGATCCAGGTTTCGACCTCACGCATCAAATCATTGGGTTGGCGGCCTGACGAGGGTATCAGGGGGCCGACACAGACGTCGATCACGCCAGGGCGGAGCACGAATGATTTGCGGGGCCAGCAGCGCGCTGATGTGACGGCCACGGGCAAGACGCTGGCACCGGCGTGGATGGCCAGCCGCGTGCCACCGCTTTTGTACTGGCCCTGCTCGCCTCGGGCGACTCGGGTGCCTTCAGGAAACATGATGACCCAGTTTCCGTGGGCCATGAAGTGTTTGCCCTGCTGCTCGACCTTGTTCCAGGCCTCGGTTCGTTTGCTGCGGTCGATGTGAATCATGTCGAGGCGTGCCATGGCCCAGCCGAAGAAGGGAATTTGCAGGAGCTCACGCTTGAACACGTAGCTCAAGGGCCTGGGCATGAGGAAGGGGAAGGCGAAGGTTTCCCAGGTGCTTTGGTGTTTGGGGAGGAGCACCACGGCCTGGGCTTGCTCAGCCAGGCGCAGGTTTTCAGCGCCATGGAGGCGGTAGCGCACGCCACAAATCCAGCGTGCACCAATCACCGCCAAACGCAGCCAAGCCGCACACCACCAGTAGAGGCGCTCGCCGCGCACGAAGACAGACATCAACAGGGCGGCCGTTGCCCAGGGAATGACGGTGATGGCCAGAAACAGGCCAAACAGCAGAGATCGAAAAAAAGACAGCATCAGCTCAGGGCTCCGGGCCCGGAATCGGCGCCATCGGCGCCGCGGGCCTCACGCTCGCGGCGAATCAAGAATTCAGCAAATGCGGCGAGGTCATCGTGCACCTCGACATGGGGCACTTGGGCACGAATGCTGTCGACGTGGGCCAGACCCAGTCGGTGACATTCACCAGTCAGTACCAGATGGGGCTCACAGCCTGCGGCGGCAATGGCTTGCAGGTCTCTCAAGGACTCGCCCACCGCTGGCACGGCACTCAGTTCCACGTTGAAGCGCCAGCCGATGTCTTGATACAATCCCGGCAAAGGTTTGCGGCACTTGCAGAGATCTGTTTCGACGTGGGGACAGAAAAAAACGGCATCGATACGGCCGCCCAACTTGGCCAGTAACTGGTTGATGTGCAGGTGGATGGCATTGAAGGCGGAAATGTCGTAGAGGCCGCGCCCCAAGCCGGCCTGGTTGGTGGCCATCACGGTGTGCCATCCGGTCTGATTCAACCTGGCCACAGCCTCAAGGGCCCCTGGCAGAGGCACCCAATCTTCCGCAGACTTCACGTAGTCTTCACGGTATTCATTGAGGGTGCCGTCGCGGTCAAGAATGACGAGCTTGGGGGCGGTATCGATGCGCATGTCCTTAGTTTGCCAGCTTGGAAAGATCTGCCACGCGGTTCATGGCCGATTGGAGCTGGAACAACAGGCCCAGTCGATTGGCGCGCAAGGCAGCGTCGTCCACATTGACCATCACGGCGTCGAAGAAAGCATCGACCGGGGAGCGCAGTGCAGCCAAGGCTTTGAGGGAGGCTGTGTAGTCGCCCAATTCGAAAGCGGCTTGGGCTGTGGGGCCGACCGTTTGCAAGGCCTGGAAAAGGGCCGCTTCAGCAGGCTCATTGAGCAGACTGGGCTCCACGGCCCCAGGGGTTGAGGCTTCAGACTTTTTCAGGATGTTGCTGACCCGCTTGTTGGCCGCAGCCAGAGCCTGTGCCTCGGGCAGTTGGAGGAAAGACTGCACGGCCTCTAAGCGCTGCACAGTTTGATGCAGTGGGGGCTTGAGCGCGATGACGGCACTGACGGAGCGGGCTTCATGCTGAGCGGCCAGTTGGTGGAAATACCGATCGAACACAAAGGCCTCGACTTGATCAACCGTGTCGGGCGAGAGGTTGAAGTCTTTGAAAACCGAGGCCGCAAATTCAAGCAACGGGCGCAGCTCGAGGGACCAGCCAGCGGGCCCCTTCAAGGCACCTGCCGTCTCAAAAGAGTGAATGAGCGTTAAGGCATGCCGGCGCAGGGCGAAGGGGTCTTTTTCACCGGTGGGCTTGAGGCCAATGCCCCAGATGCCGACCAGGGTTTCGACACGATCAGCGATGAGCAAGGCATCAGCGACCAAATTGGGCGCCTCGCTGGCCCCACCGCGGCGGTTGAGGTACTGGGATTCAAGGGCCTGGGCCACGGCCTCGGCTTCGCCGTCATGACGAGCGTAGTAGCCCCCCATGATGCCCTGGAGCTCAGGGAATTCACCGACCATGTCGGTGAGCAGATCGGCCTTGGCGAGCAAGGCAGCTCGGTCAGCCAAGCCGACGTCAGCCCCAATGCGCTGAGCGACCCAGCGGGCGATCAAACGGACGCGCTCAACGCGAACACCTTGGGAGCCAAGCTTGGCGTGGTAGACGACCTTGTCGAGCCCGGCCACGCGATCAGCGAGGGTTTTCTTGCGGTCTTGGTCAAAGAAGAATTTGGCATCAGCGAGGCGAGGACGCACCACGCGCTCGTTGCCTTCGACAACACGGCTCGGGTTGGAGGGGTTGATGTTACTGACGACCAGGAACTGGTGGGTCAAACGGCCCTTGTCATCGAGCAAGGGGAAATATTTTTGATTGGCCTTCA